>CAIWET010000215.1 GCA_903911805.1 uncultured Ignavibacteria bacterium
GTTGAATCTTTCAAAATTTCATCCATATTAACACTTGCAGAAATCAATTCTGGGTTAAAATCATAAAGCTGATTTATTCCACCTCTTACAATTACGGTTATAAATTCAGGCATAAGCTTATGCTTGCCATTCAAATTTCCACCATTAATTTTAATTGGAACATCATAAATAATTTGTTCCGCAATTTGCTGAATATTAATTTGAGCATTAACAGGATTTTCGGACAATTGAATAATATTACTCAAAGAATCTGACAAATAAACTGTTGTTTCATAATTGTCTGATAATCCATCAATTTTCATATATTTTGTTTGCCAATAAGTAAAGCCACTAATTTTATTATGATTCCCTTTTAGCACCACCATATTTGGATGCAGAAGGATATCACCGACTACCATATATCCTTCATACGGAGTCACCTGGATATTACTCCTTATTGGTACGTCGACTTCGTCAACCTTGCCAGTTTGCAAAACAAATGATTCAGGAGCAAAATCCACAGTTGCAAGATTTTGACTATTATATAATCCTTTTGAAAATTCTTTTCTAGTTATTTTTATACTATCAAAGTCTTTTTCTGCTGAAAGATTTATTTTGCAACCAATATTAGAATTAATATAATATAAGTTTAATAAATGCCAGCCAGTTCCTTTCAATTCAACTTGTATATGACTTGGTATTTCTGAGGCAATTGCGCGATTCGATGGCAATACCACAGAAAGAGGAATTTTTTGGAAAATTGTATATTCTGCATTTAAACTAGTATAAACCCATAATGCAATTGCAAAAATAAACGAACCAATAAATGATTTGGAGGTTATTACTTCAATTACTATGTTTTTTTCTTTTTTCAAAATTCTATACGTTTCAATTTTATCAGTAAATTACTCTTTTTTTCATTGAGATCTTTTATCTTTTGTAAAAATACTAAATGTTCACTAGAAGGCAAACTCTTTAATTGATTTTTAATTCTTTCTGATTCCAAATTGAGTTTGTAAATTTCAATATTTATATATGAATCCTGTATAATTCTTTTAAAATCAATAGGTTTCATAGTTTGAGTGAATCTACCCCAATTTTCACTTATTTCGTCACTATTTAATGAAATTTCGCTCAAATAATCTTTTATCATATTGTCAATATCTTCGTCGGCAATGATTGTATGAATAAGATTTTTTGAGCCAGAAAAATATAATTCTTTTAATAATGCAAATAAATCCTTAGCTTCTTCAGAGAATAATTTATCTTCATTAATCTTGTAAGTTTCAAAAATTACTTTTCCAGCTTTTTCGTTTGTCAAAATCATTTGCAATATTATTTCTTCTTCGTGGAGAATATTGTCAAAATATGTATTATCAGTAATTATTTTCGATTCTGATAGCGAAGGTTCCTGATGTTGAATTTGATGAAAATGTTTAGCTGAATCCTGGCTTTCCACCAATTTAGCGATTTTGCTTTTTTCTAAATAAACTGATTTTAATTGACTTGCAGAAATTCCAATTAATTCGGATAGTTGCTGAATAAAATCGCTATGTTCAAGTTTATTTGGTATACGATTAATAATTTTCAGCAATTCTATAATAAATTCAGATTTTTGCTTGGGTGTATGCAATCCATTATTTGATTTTGCAAGATTTACTTTAAATTCTACAAAGCTAATCGCCTGATTTAAATATGCTGTAAAAACAGCTGAACCATTTTTTCTGATAACTGAGTCTGGGTCTTCGCCTGGAGGCAAATTGACAATTAAAATCTCGAAATTATTCTCAACTGCAAGCTCAATTGCTCTTTCGGTAGCAGAAATTCCAGCTTTGTCAGCGTCATAAACGATATAAATGGTATTGCAAAATTTATTCAGCAAATCTAATTGCTGCTTGGTTAATGAAGTTCCACTTGAAGCGACTGCGTGTTTGAATCCTGCTTGATGGAGCGAAATTACATCTGCATATCCTTCAACTAGAATAGCAGCTTTTTTATTCCTGATCTCATTTTTTGCCTGAAAAATACCATAGAGAGTATTGCTCTTATCGTAAACTTCAGTTTGTGGAGAATTTAGATATTTGGGTTGATTTGGCTCATCTTTGAGCATTCGTGCTCCAAAGCCAATAACTTTCCCCATAAAATTCTGAATTGGGAACATCAAACGATTACGAAATCTATCGTAAATTTTGCCGTTATCATTTTTTAATATCAATCCAGCAGAAAGCAAAATAGTTTCAGGAATATCTTGTCTCTTTAATTCATTCATTAAGTTATCCCAGCCATCAAAGCTGAGACCTAATCGAAATTCGTGGATTGTCTCTTTAGAAAAATCTCTTTGATTGAGATATTCTTTCCCAATTTGCCCAAGATTTGATTTCAATGCTTTTTCGAAATAATCAGTAGCGAGTTCTAAAGCTCTAAAAATGCTGTCTCTTTGGGATAAAACTTCTTTGGTTTCCTTCGATTCTTCAAATTCAGATGTCGAGAATCCGGCTCTTCTGCCCAATTCTTTGAGTGATTCCTTAAATGATAACCCGTGATATTCCATCATAAAGCTGATGGCATTGCCAGATTTGCCACAACCGAAGCATTTGTAGATATTTTTATCGTAAGAAACTAAAAATGATGGAGATTTTTCGTTATGGAAAGGACAAAGACCTTGGAAATTTCTTCCACTTTTGCGCAATTGAACAATCTCACCGATTAACATAACCAGGTCAGTCGCTTCAATTACTCTATCTTTTATATCTCCAAAGCTCAAATTAATACACTCTCTTTTTTATAAAAAATTATTGACGATTCATCTTCACATTTTTCTAATAGTTCATAAATAGAAAAATTTAAATTTGGATGAATCATATCAGGTTCGATTTCAGCACAAGGAATAAGCACAAATTTCCTGAGATGCATTTGTGGATGGGGTATATTTAGCTTACGAGATTTATAATTAAACTTATCAAAAAGGATAATATCTATATCAATTTCTCTTTCTTTCCATTTTCCACGTTGGGTTCTGCCAATTTCTGATTCTATATTTTTACAAATTGTCAATAGCTCGGATTCATTCAATTGAGTAAATCCACTAATGGCAATATTAAGAAAATAATCTTGATTTTTCTCTCCAACTGGTTCTGTTTCATAAAATTTGGAAACCTTAACCTCACTATTTTCAATGAAAACAGAGGTTTTTAGCAAATTTATTGCTTTATCAAGAAAATCTTCGCGATTGCCTAAATTAGA
>CAIWET010000216.1 GCA_903911805.1 uncultured Ignavibacteria bacterium
ATTAAAAGTATTTCTATAAAAGAGATACCTTTTTGGATAATTGGTGCGGTTTTTACTATATTCACAGTTATCTTTTTTTGGGATGTAATTGCTGGAAATAAATTCTTCTGGGAAGATTTTATTGAATATGTATTTCCAGTTCAAACATTTGCAGCACGTGAATTTGCAAAATTATCTATTCCATTTTGGAATCCATATTCGTTTAGTGGAATGCCTTTTATTGCTGATTTGCAGGTTGGATTTTTCTATCCATTGAATCGAATATTATCATTATTTGTTGATTTTAATGGCAATCTTCCTTATCAAGCTATTCAATATGTGATAATAATTCATTTTTTGATTGCTCAAATATCGATGTATTTTTTGGCAAAGCATTTCAAAATTAGTTCAATTGGTTCAATAATTTCATCTATAGGTTATGCTTTCTCAATGTTAATGGTTTGCCACGTTATTCATCCAATGATTGTATATCATTTAGCTTGGTTCCCATTAGTTGTAATGTTTTTCTATAAAGGTATAAATGAAGAACATATGCAAAGTTCTGTTATTTCAGGTTTAATATATGGTGTAACATTACTTAGTGGTCACCCACAAACAACTTTATATGAAGGATTCTTTTTAGGTGTTTTATTTGTTTGGTTAATTGTAAGTAAATTAATTAATAGAGAAACTATAAAAATAAATTATATCAAAACAATTCTTGCAGGAATTGCCCCAATCGTTATTGGTTTTGGAATTTTTGCAATTCAATATTTTCCATCAAGAGAATTAGCTGATAATTCTGTTAGAAATGAAATTAATTATGAAAAATCTGTTGAAGGTTCATTAGAATATAAGCATTTTTTGACATCTGTAATTCCTGACCTATTCGGTACTGTAAATGGCGAAACAATGAATCCTCAAGGGACAGAT
The DNA here is from genome assembly GCA_903911805.1 of uncultured Ignavibacteria bacterium. Lineage (GTDB taxonomy): Bacteria > Bacteroidota > Ignavibacteria > Kapaibacteriales > UBA2268 > CAIWET01. Next base: position 913 of record CAIWET010000216.1, read on the forward strand.
AAACCTTCTTACTATTTAACTTTTAATAATCAGAATCTTCAAGTTCATTATTATTGGGAAACATCATTTTATTTTGGACTGATAACGTTGATTTTTGGAATATTTGGTGCATTGTTTTTATATAAAGATAAAGTGGGAAGTTTTCTGATTTTTGTTACAATTTTTGGATTTCTTTATGCTTTAGGTGATAATAGTTTTATATATAAAATAATGTATAATCTTCCAATGTTTGGAAATTTCAGAAATCCTGGTAGAATATTATTCTTTACTATAATGGGATTGTCACTTTTATCAGGTTTTGGATTTGACTATTTATGGAAAAATTTCAAGGATAAATGGGTTTTAATTAACTTTTCAATTGCATTATTTATCCCGATGATATTTGCATTTATGGCTTCTTCTGGCTCTATTGCATATTCAACTACTCCTACAGATTTAATTCCGACAATTCAATCAACAGGAAATTTAGCATTATTATTTATATTAATATCTTTTGTTGTTGTAATTTTATCAAATAGATTTATTAATCCATTATATGGTGGAATTATTATAATATTATTGTCATTTTCCGATTTATACATAGCTGGAAATGCATTTAATAAAGGTACCATTAATCCAAATAAAGCTTACGAATTAAATCCTGAAATGAAATCACTATTAACTCCTAAAACTCCTAAAGAAATATTTAGAACAAATATGAGAGTTTATGAGCCAGTATCATTTAGTCCAATGAAAAGAAATCAAGGATTAATTGATAGAATTATGCTAATTGAGGGATATAACCCATTATTGTTATCTAGAGCAAGATTTGATGTTCCTAATGTTAAACAAAATTTAGATATGTTTAATGTAAAATATAAAATTGAAATTGACATAAATAAAGGATCTTGGAACTTTGTTGCAAGAGATTCAAATTATCCAAATGCTTGGTTCGTTAATAATTATAGAGTTATTGATACTAAATTTATCAAAGATTCTTTAAAGAATAACACTTATAATTTCAGAGACGTAGTCTTATTAGAAGAAAAGCCTAAAATTGAATTAACTAATTCAACTGATTCAACAGAAGTTAAAATTGATTGTTTAGAATATAATAATAATAATTCAATTTATAAAGTGTCAACCTCAATGGCAGGATTTGTTGTGTTTAGTGAAATCAATTATCCAGGTTGGAAGGCTTATATTGATAAGCAACCAGCTGATATTTATAAGGCAAATTATACATTCAGAGCAATACCAGTTCCTGCTGGAGAACATATTGTTGAAATGAAATATGATTCTGATACGTTTAGATTTGGGTCAATGATCTCAATTGGCACTTTAGTTTTAAGTATCATTGCATTAGTATTTTTAGTAGTAAGAAAAGAAAATCATTAATATATATGGATATAAACCAAAAAATTAAAAATGTGGATGAAGACTTTGAAATCATCAAGTCAGTTCTTGCTGGTAGAAAGAATGATTTCGAACGATTGCAAAAAAAATATAAAAGGCAAATCCATAATTTAATTAGCAGAATGATTAAAAACGATGATGATGTTGATGATTTAACTCAAGAAACATTTATTAAAGCATATAATGCTTTGGCATCATTTCAGTTTGGTTATTCTTTTTCTGCGTGGCTTTATAGAATTGCATCTAATAATTGCATTGATTTTTTACGCAAGAAGAGATTCGATACTATTTCAATAAATCAACCAATTTTTGATTCAGAAGAAGAGCACGAATACGAAATTGAAGATAATTCTTATGTTCCTGACAAGAATATGTTAGCTGAAGAACGAAAAAAAGTACTTTATGATGCAATAGAGGCTCTACCAGAAAATTATAGAATGATTATAAAATTAAGGCACGACGATGAACTTGATTATAATCAGATTGCTGAGAAACTCAATCTTCCATTAGGAACAGTAAAAGCTCATTTATTCAGAGCTAGAAAAATTTTATTGAATGAATTGAAAGGCAGTAAGAATTTATTTACAGAGATATAATGAGAAGTAAGAAAAATTTATTAATTGTTATAACTTTAATTATTTTATTGCCAATTCTTATAATACTTGCATTATCCTTATATTCAAGAATATTCTATTTTAATAATATTGATCCTGAAAAATCAAATCAGAATATTAAATTCAATAAAATCATACAATTAGATATTTTAAATGGGTGTGGGGAAGACGGTCTTGCAAATAAAGCAAGAATTTACTTGAGAAATCGTGGATTTGATGTTGTTGAAGTTGGAAACTATGACTCAATAATTGACATCTCACACGTTATTAGCAGAAGAGGAGATGTTGAATCTGCAAAAATGTTATCAAAAGCAATCGGAATTAATGATTCTTTATTAATAATTGATATTGATTCGTCACTGTCTCTTGATTGCTCAGTAGTAATCGGAAAAGATTATAAAAAACTTAAACCTTATTTATTAGGAGAATAAATTGCTTAATTTAAAAAAGCCCAAAGATTCAAGAAGTTTGGCAAAAACAATGGCTCAAATTGCTAATCAAAAATTAGCCAGAGAAGTAGTAGTACTTAATATGAGCGAAATCGAACATACACCTTGTGACTTTTTTGTTGTCTGTACTTGTGAAACCGATAATCATATCAGATCAACTGCTGATGACATGATGAGAGCTTCTAAAGATTTTGGTCTTGGAAAACCTCGTAGTGAAGGATTTACAGCTGGAGAATGGATTGTTATTGACTTTTTTAATGTTGTTGTTCATTTAATGCTCGAACCAACTAGAAAACATTATAAATTAGAAAATCTTTGGGGAGATTCTAAGTTCTTAGAAGTTAATGAAAATGAAAGACTTGTAAATCTTGATAAAGAAAAAGTTAAAAGTTATTTAGCAAATTAAATTTAATATATAAAATGAAACATTCTGAAATATTTGAACTTTTTAAAGAAAGCTTGAATAAAATCGGTATTTCCGATTTTTCTGGATTATTTTTTGAACCACCAAAATCTGATGAGTTTGGGGATTTAACAACTAATATTGCTTTTAAATTATCTAAAGAATTAAAAAAATCACCAAAAGAAATAGCTACTGAAATAATTTCTCACATTTCTACTGAAAATTCAACTATAGCTTCTATGAATATTGCTGGAGCTGGTTTTATTAACTTGTTCTTAAGTGATGATTATTACTTTAATAAATACAATGACTTAATTGATAAGGGTGATGATCTTGGTAAGTCTAATATTGGTGAAAATAAGAAAGTAAATGTTGAATATGTGAGTGCAAATCCAACTGGTCTACTTCATCCTGGTCACGGAAGAAATGCTGCTATTGGCGATTCACTTGCTAATATTTTTAGTTGGTGTGGTTATGATGTTACTAGAGAATATTACTTTAATAATTCTGGCAACCAAATGAATAATCTTGCTAAGTCTATATATGCAAGATATATGCAACAAACAGTTGATAAGGATTTCCCATTTCCAGAAGATGGATATCACGGTGAATATATAAGAGAAATAGCAAATGAATTAATTGAAAAATATTCAAATACTTTAGTTGAAAATAATGAAGATAATTTATCAATTTGTAGAAAATTTGGTGAAGAATGGAATTTTGGAAAAATTAAAAGTACTTTGGAAAAACTAAATGTTCAACACGATGTTTTCTATAATGAAGATTCATTATACTCCGAAGGAAAGATTTCTAATCTTTTATCTGAACTTAAAGAAAAAGAATTATCCTATGAAAAAGATGGAGCCGTTTGGATGTCATTTTCAAAAATTGGTTTAAAAGATGATAGGGTAATTGTTAAATCTTCTGGTGAACCAACATATAGACTTCCTGATATTGCTTACCACAGAGAAAAATTTAGAAGAGGTTTTGATATATTAATTGATATATTTGGTTCAGATCATATTGCAACAATTCCTGATGTGTTAGCTGGAGTTTCAGCTTTAGGATTTGATAAAGATAAAGTAAAAGTTG
>CAIWET010000217.1 GCA_903911805.1 uncultured Ignavibacteria bacterium
ATAAATAAAATTAGGAAAAAAATGAACGAATATAATACTACTGGTCAAAAAGCTCAACAATTTTACAATAGAAAACCGAAAAAAAGTAAATGGTGGGTGCCAATTGTAATTATTGGAATTATTTTGGTATTTATCATAACAGTTCTTCTTGTTATAGGATCTTTTATGGGTGCCGTTTTTGATAAAGCACCAGTTGAAGTTAAAAATAATTCTGTTTTAGAATTAAATCTTGGCTCTGTTCTTGACGAATACGCATCAGAAGGACCAATTTCATTTATCTCCAAATCTCACGGCATTGGATTTCTTGAAGTTTTAATGGCTGTTAAAATCGCAAAAGATGACGACAGAATTAAAGGTATTTATATTAGTTCACGCAGTACCTCAATGGGATATGCCAAAGCAAAAGAATTAATGGATGCTTTAGAAGATTTCAGAAAATCTGGTAAATTCATTTATTCTTATATTGAAACTGGAAACGAAGCTGATTATTTCAAAGCTCTTCCTTCTGACAAGATTTTTATGCCAAATGAAGGTTTGTTAGAAATGAACGGATTTGCAGCAAGCTCATTATTCTATAAAGGATTTTTAAATAAATATGGAATTGACGTTTTGGTTGACCAACACGAAGATTATAAATCTTTTGGCGAATCTTATAGTCGCACTAAATTCAGTGACTCAGCCAAAAAAGAAACAAGAGAGTTAATCAATCAAAGATATGATTTATTCAAAAATCAGGTTTCTTATTTCAGAGGAATGAGAATCAATAAAATTGACAGTATAATCAAAAGAGGAATTTATTCTTCTCAGGAAATGTTAGAAAATGGTTTAGTAGATAGTTTGATGAGCGAAAATGACGTAAAAGATTATATCAAACATAAAATTTATGGAAGAGCAAGTGACTCAACTCTGCCAGATAAAGAGAAAAAAGTAAACTATATTTCAATCGCTAATTATTATAATAGTGATTTACCAGAAATGAAAAATGTTACCGATGGAGCAAGAATTGCAATCATCAATGGAGTTGGCGCAATATCTTCTAGAAAAAATCCAGACCCATTTGGTGGTGGTGAAAAAAGCATTGCTTCTAAAGAATTTGTAAAATATCTCAAAGAAGCAAGAGAGAATTCTAAAATTAAAGCAATTTTGATTAGAATTGATAGCCCAGGTGGTTCAGTCATCGCTTCTGATGAAATTTACGAAGAAATCATCAAGACCAGAAAGATTAAGCCTGTTTATGCCTCTATGAGCGACGTAGCAGCTTCAGGCGGATATTACATTGCAATGGCTTGCGATACAATCATTGCTCATCCACAGACGATTACAGGCTCAATTGGAGTGATTTCGGTTATTCCTAATTTTTCAGGACTATTGAGCAAGCTTGATATTACTGTTGATACAATTGCTACTTCACCATCGGCAGTGGAATTAAATCCACTTTATCAGTTTAGTGAAGCTAATAAGGCAAAGCTTCACGCTTTAACCGGTGGTATGTACAAAAGATTTGTAAGTAAAGTTGCAGAAGCAAGACATATGACATTTGAGCAAACAAGAGCAATTGCAAAAGGTAGAGTTTGGTCTGGAACCGATGCAAAAAGAATTGGCTTAGTTGACACTTTGGGTGGAATTCAAACTGCAATCAATATTGTAAAAAACAGATTAGGTTTAACTCCTGACCAAAAAATAAAAGTTGATATTTATCCAAAACCTAAAGATGATTTTATATCATTATTTAGTATTTTTGATAATGACTCAGAAGAAAACAGCGGAGATTATAGTGCATTAATAAGAAATGCTGCAAGCAAAAATTCTGATTTCTTTAGAGCATATAGCATTTTACCAGCAACTGTAAAAAGCCAGGTAAAATATATGTTAAACTTAATGAATATGTCTGAAAAAGAAAAAGTATTAATGGCTATGCCTGAAATTTTAGAATTTAATTAAGATTTTAATTTAATCGAAATAAATTCGTCATAAGCTTGGGGTGGTTAAATAAAAAAATATAT
>CAIWET010000218.1 GCA_903911805.1 uncultured Ignavibacteria bacterium
AAAAAAGAAATATGATGAACAAAATGCTATCATCCAAAAATCAACTCAAGATTATACAAATAATTTTAATAAATCTTCTGAACAATCAAAAAATAGTGCCATTGAAAATATTCAATCCGAATCTGAAAAAAAATTAAAAGTTTTGGAAGATTATTATCAAAAAGGCATAATAATGAGTGATGAATATGAAAAGAAAAAATTATTAATTACAAATGAGGCAAATAATAAAAAAATTGCTGTAGAAGAAAAAGCTAGAAGAGACCAATTAAGGCGTGATGCATACACGAAAGGGATTTTAAGAGAAGCAGAAAGACAAAATGCAGTTGATTCATTAAATATCAATAAACAAGATTTAGTTGATAAAATTGCTATTTATGATGAAAAAATAATGGCACAAATCGAGCTCAACGGAGCGGCAAATGAAGAAGATATTAAGGCTAGGGAAACAATGGCTAAAAATTTAACTGAAACAAACCGAATTCTAGCAGAAAAAACAAATGTTGGTGTTGAAGTTGCTAAAATGACTGGAGAAGCATTAGGCGACGCTTTATCATCAATGTTTGCTGGCAACACTCAAGATGCTGTGGATTCAGTTAGAAAACTAGCTGCATCGCTTTTAGGAGTTTTAGCGGAATCTCTATCTAAAGAAGTGAGTGCCACTGTCTTAAAAATAGTATTGAAACAATTACAATGGACTGCAGAAATTAACCCAATTGGAGCGGCTTTATTGGGAGCAACAATAACCCCACTTATAAATGCAGGCGTTCATGCAATAGCTGACCCAATTATTAATGATATTTTAGCTTTCCCTACTGGTGGAGATATTTCAGGGCTTTATAAATCACCAACAAGAATTTTAGTGGGTGATGGATCAAAATTAGGCGGAAATAATAAAGAGTGGATTTTACGAGACGACCAATTAAAACAGACTGTTACTATGGCGATTAATATGCAAAATGGAAATTTGATTTCCGAGGTACAAGATTTAAAAAGAATAATGCAAAATCAATCTTTAGAAACAAAAATTAAGGGCGAAGATATATATGTCACCCAAAGAAGAAATTCAGTCTCAAGAAGCGCAAGAATGAGGTAAGAAAAAACACTTTTTTTTGAGGAATCGAACTTAATTCGAACTTTTAAAAACAAAAAACCCTTAACTCATTGAGAATTAAGGGTTATATTTTTATTTACGTGATCCAGGTAGGATTCTAACCATTTGTTAACAGCAATAACCAACAATACTTAACTTTAGCAACTACATACAATTCGACTTGATTAAACATAATTTCAATTACTGTTAATAACTGTTAAATAACGATAATTATAAAAAAACTGTATGTATAGTTGTATGTAGTGAAATATTGAATATATTTGAACGTCATTAAAGTTAGTTTGGTTATAAAAGTTACGATAGTTATTCTGTGACCCTAAAAAATAACTTTTTCAGTAAAAAATAACCATACATAATAACTTATATATTTGGAGAAATGAAATGAGTTGCACTATTAATTTTTATATCGATAAAAAAACAACCGCTGATCTAAAGTCAATTTTTTGCTATGTTAGACAAAAGACAAAAACTGTTGTTCTTCATACCCAAAAGAAAATAAATTTTGAAAAATGGGATGCAACTAAGCAGGAAGCAAAGCGAAGTTATACAGGTTATTCCGATTTTAATAGATCCCTTCAAAACTTTAAAGAAAAAGTATTATCAATTATTGATTCTGTTGAAGCAACGGCAACCGATTTTGATGCAATCAAATCAGCATTAACAAAAGAATTCAGAAAAGAAGAACAAGCCAAAAACCAATTAAACTTTTTTGATGTTTATGCAAAATTTATTGAGTTGAGGAAATCGGAACTAAGCGAAGGCACAATTAAAAGACACCAGGTAATTAAAAAGCATCTTGAAACGTATGCAGCCAAATACAAAAAAGTATTAACATTCAATTCTTTTACACTTTTGGAATTAGAAGAACTAAGATCATATTATTACAGCATTGACATTGCTAACAATACAACAGCCAAATATATTAAGATATTAAAAACGTTTCTTCATTGGAGTATGAAAAATAAATTTCATCAAAACAATGAATTTGCAAGTTTTGTTACACGTACTAATACAGTTGATGTTATTGCTTTAACAGAAGCTGAATTATTTGCTATATATAACAAAGACTTTTCAGCAATTCCACGCTTAGACAAAGTAAGGGATTTATTTTGTTTTGGCTGCTTTACAGGTCAGCGTTTTTCAGATTTAATCGGCTTTAGATTTTCAGACATTAGGAATAATGGAAGTTGGTATTTAAGGACTCAAAAGACTCAGGATATAATTGAAATTCCGTTAAATGATTATGCTTTGGCAATAATTGAAAAATACAAATCAGCTGGATGCGATTCACTACCAAAGATTAGCAATCAGAAGGCAAATAAATATTTGCAGGAATTAGCAGGATTATCAGAAGTTGACGAAGAAATTAAAAAAACTACATATACAGGAAGCAAGACAACAACAACCACGTTACCCAAAAATAAACGCTTAGGGATGCATAGCAGCAGACGTACTTTTGTAACGCTTAGCTTAGAAAAAGGGATGCGCCCAGAAATAGTAATGAAGATAACAGGTCATAAAGATTTGAAAAGTTTTAAAAGATATATATCAATTACTAATACCATTACAGCAATTGAAATGAAGCAAATTTGGAATAATTCAGAATTAAGAATTGTTAGTTAACAATCAAAAGTCATTACATTGCTATATGGCAATATAGTAATACAGTTTTTAAAAAGGTCATTTACTTAATATTTGGAGAAATAAATGGGTAATTCTATTTTTGCCGATACAGAGCAAAATTTTAACCATAACGATAATATAAAACACGAAATCATTAATAGTGATTTAGAATTTCAAATGGATTATCATACAGCGTTATCCATTAGAACGTTATTGATGAAGGCGCATTCTCAAGATATTCCATTAACTATAACATATCTTAAACAAGAAATCAAAGGAGTTAAAAGGCATTTAAAAAATGGTGAGATTTCAGCAGGTACAAAACAGGGATTGATTGAGTATATTGACAAATTAAAAGGAATTAAAGACGAATTAACAATCCATAGGAATAACCAACTAAAAGAGATTGAGCGCAAATTATACCCTACTGAATTAATGCCAAAAGAAGAAAAACAGGAAGTTACCCAACAACCCAAAAGAGAAATTGAAAATAAAGTATTTCTTATTAGAGATCTTCATATTGTTATTAAATCAAATCAAAATTTTGCGCTGCTGATTTTTAAGTATATGGAATTATATGATTCTGCTTTAACAAATCCTAATGCAATATTGAAGAAATTTAATGAATTGATGAAAATGAAAAACCCAATTAAACCAAATACATTTAACAAATATTTCTATAACCACAAAGGTAATGATTTTAATGCAATTTTTGATAATAAATCGTGGAGCGATTTATTAGGTCAATTACCAGAATTGAATAATAAGACGTGATTTCTAGTGATTAATCACAATAGCAATGTAAGTTGTTATAAATCAATGTATTAAGAACTAATATTAATGATTTTATCACTGAATATTAAAGACTAATTTTACCTCGAATTAATTTAACAATTAAAAAAAGGTAAAATAATGGTTAGGAAACTATTTTCTGAATTAACAGAAGGCGAACTGTACCAAATCGTCAAAGATGCTTTAAACGAAGTTTTAACCAACAATCAATCCCAACAACCAACAGCGCAAACAACCGAGTCTGAGAAGCTTTTAAAGTGTAATGAAGTGGCTGAATTGCTTAGTGTCTCGGCTGGAACCGTTGGACTCTGGAAAAGCAGCGGCAAAATTCCATTTTATAGAATAAGTAACAAAGTATATTACAAATATTCTGAAATACTTGAAGTTCTTAAGAAGGGAAATTTATGAAGAAATTTTCTTGCGCTGAATATAATAGGAAATTGAAAAACGATGCTATTGACAACCTAAAAGCCGTTGACTACGATGTTAACGGCAACCGCTTATACAAAGTTAGTTTAAATGAAAAAGTACGTTACAATCAATTTACAGGCGATATAAATCAACACAAATTCTATTTTCAGAATTATTCATTAACAGCCGAGTCATTAGAAGAGAAGTTGGCTTTTGGTCACCCTATTGCATTTTGTCATTTAAAGACTTTTGAAAATAGTATCCATCCCATTTGTAAGCCTTCTAATTGGATGCAATCAGATATTTACATATTAGAAGTTGCTGGAAGTATGACCATTGAAGCGGCTTTAAATCACCCTTTTACTAAACAGTTTGGTTTATTTGTTCAGACGTCTTCTGCTGGTGCAAACCGTTTCAGGATTATATTTGACTTGGGTTTTACTTTTGGAAATACCAACAACAGCAACTCTTTTGCCGATATATTAAAGCAGACTTATATTAGTGGAATTCATAATTTTAGGGCTGCAGACTTATACAATATAAATCATTCATACGATTTTTTGACTTACGTATATTATCAGCCAGAAGCAACCACGATTTATAATTTAGTTGCTGGATCAGTTACCCATTATATTAATGGAGTAGCAATTCCAGAAGTTGTTACCGATCCAGATTATTTTATCTATGCTGATTTTTTAGAATATATCGTAATTTATTTAAAACTTATTAACGGAATTGAATTCAATGCAATGTTGAATTTTGACAAATTAACAGGAAGTGTCAAGTTAGAAAATCATATTGAGCAGGTTAAAGAAAACGGTATTTTAAAAACAAGATCATTTGAAGAAACTAACAAAATATTAGAAGCAAATTATTCAGACATTAAACAAATATTTATAAATCATTTCAATTAGGAGAAAACATATGCAAGATAAAAATAAAACAATAGACGCTTTAATAAATTACGATTATGAGTTAATAGAAAATTCAAATATACTGAAACAATTGAAGGAAGCTGAGACGTTGCCACCATTAACCAAGATATTTGGAGAACTAATGTTCCAAAATGAAATACATATTTTGGCAGGGGATACAGGTACAGGCAAAAGCATTTTTGCTTATCAATTTGCCGCTGCTATGTCAAAAGGTGAGGACTGTATAGAATTAGAGAACGAAGAACATAAACCGTTAAGGGCGCTTTATATTGATTTGGAGCTAAGTTTAAGGGGATTGAAAAGACGTTACCCAAACCAAGACGCCTTCTTTGGTGAGAACTTTTTCAGATTAACAGCAGAAGATTTTACTACCGAGTCTGCAGAAGATTCATTTTCAATTTATTCCTTAGAAGAAAAGATAATTAAAACAGGCGCTGAATTGCTTATAATAGATAATTTGTCAGCAATTTCAATGCGATCCAATGTTGAACAAGATGAAAGTTTAAAGACTATGAAGGAATTGAAGAGGCTTGTTACAGAATATCAGCAATTATCTATTTTGGTATTAACTCATTTTCCGAAGGTAGAAATTGGTAAACCTATTAATATCAACTACATAAGCGGCTCAAAAGTTTTAACTAATTTTGCAGATTCTGTTTCAGCTTTGGGAGTTTCAGGAGTAGACATTGACAAACGATATATTAAGATGTTAAAATCAAGAAACGGCGAAATGTCAGGAAATGTTATTTTATTAGATTTGATTAGAAATGAAAATGATAATTTAAGTTTTAGATTTGACAAAATGGACTTAGAAAAAAATCACTTGGTTAAAGATAAAAGCCAAGTTGACAAATATAAGGTATTAGCAATTGAGTTTTTTGAAGATGAGATTAGAGCAGGTGAATTTATCAGAAGTTACTCAGAAAAATACAACCTTACCGAGTCAAACGGCAAAAGAATTTTGAGTATTTTGTATAATATGAATTACATTATTAAAACGCCTTCTGGAGCTTATTTGTTAAATGGAAATATATTTGCAGACGGTAACGACTAATGAAAAGGGCTGCTGGAGAAGGTAATAACCAACAGCCCGAATCATTTCACATTTGGAGAAATGTATTAGTAATATAATCGTATATAGTAATGTATTATTGCATTAATAAATGGAGAAAATAAATGAAAACAGTTGAAACTAAAGAAGATAACAAAAGCTATACCCAAAAGGTAACGTCATTGCAATCGGCAAAGCGTTTACTAAGCAGGATTATAAGCGATTATCAAAAGGACGTTGTAAGTACTGAGAAGGCAAAGACATTAACTTATTTGCTTATTAACTTTGTAGCAATCAGCAAAGACATTGACTTTGAAAGTAAATTATCAGAAATGGAAAATAAATTGGGGATCATTAATGAATGACATTGTTAAAAGATTAAACAGGATTGAGAAATATCTAAATAATAAAAAAAGTGAATTGCATTTCCACGTTTATATAAAAAATGAAGCTGGAGTAATTTTGAGCAATAACCAAATAGTTGACGCTGGATATATTGAGGAAATTTCTAAAACTAATTGTGTTAGAATAATTGAATTATTTAACAACAGGGGAGAAAATGAATAATTTTGAAACAAGATTAAGCAGAATAAAAGAACAATTTTTAGTAAATAATTCCGATGTAATATTAAATGTAGTTTACAAATTGGATGCTGCTGAAATAATGAGAAGGAATTTAGATTATAACTTAGAAAATGGAGAAGCATATTATTCAGAGTCATTGAATAAGGTATTAACAGGAAATGAAATAAACCATATTTTTAGTAAATATTCTAATAATCCCAATGCAATCAACTTAGTCGTTACCTATAATCAGCATAAACAGTAACGATAACTGAAAAGGCGCATTGTTACACGCTTTGCGCTGTTACCTTCATAAATCGTTTGTAAGGCACGAAAACGGTTAAACCTATACAAATACACCCCTTAAAACGTCAGTAGTTGTCATTTTCATTCGTTTATAAGCTCAACTAATATTTTCGTATGGTGATCCATCCGAAAATGCCGCATCAATTTTCTTAGATTCTTTATTCTTTATCTTCTGAATATGATAACCATTACCAAATAAGAAATTCAATTGTGCAGACGTTTGCACAATTGGAAATGTAACAGCGTTGTTACTTTTGGAAGTTGTTTAAATTGTAGTTCGCTTTACAATTTGGTAATAACTCAAATTACAATACGTTGAGTAATTTCAAATTCAACATCGATGTTGAATTTAACAGCAATTGTTACTGAGCTTTAAAATGTAGAAGCATAGAAGAAAAAGTTATTATTTGACTAAAAAGTTACTTTTTACCCTTCCAAAATAACTAACCTAACT
>CAIWET010000219.1 GCA_903911805.1 uncultured Ignavibacteria bacterium
AAAAAACATGCTTGGAAAAGTAAAAAAGAACAAAAAGCTAATAATCACTTTGTCAATTATACTCGTAGCATACGTATTATTGAATGCATTATTAGTTTATGTGGAGAGTTTTGAAGACGGTGTTCAGATAAAGAATTTTGGTGATTCTGTCTGGTATAGCTACGTTACTCTAACCACTCTTGGCTATGGCGATGTTTTGCCCATTTCTTGGGCTGGAAAATTCATCGGAGCTATTTTCATCTTAGGCAGTATTATTACTCTGTCTTATGTTGTTGGTAAAGTTACAGATTATCTTGGTGAATTAAGTGAAAGAAAAAAAATGGGACATAACGGAACTAATTTCAAAAACCATATCGTAATTATCGGTTGGGACAATTTCTCGCAAATGATTGTTAATGAATTAATAAAATCAAAGAAACAGGTTGCTGTTATAATTGATGATAAAAATCAACTTGAACTGCTTTTAGATGAATATTCTAAAGATCAGATTTTCTTACTATTTTCAGCGTATAATAATTTTCAGATGTATGAAAAAGTCAATATTAAAGAAGCTAAAATTGCTTTTATCAATCACGGGAATGATACTGACAAACTTGTTTATGTAATAAACATGAGAAGACAGTTTCCTAATTTAAAGGTAATGCTCTCATTAGAAGAATCTAATTTAAAAGATACTTTTGAAACTGCTGGCGTTACATACGTGCTTTCAAAAAATGAAATTTCTTCAAAAATTATCGCTAGTTTCATCTTCGAGCCTGACGTAGCAAATTACACAGTAGATCTACTTGAAAGCGCCGAAGAAGGCAATGGCGAAGATTATGACATACAGCAATACAGAGTAAATAATAAAAATCCTTATATAAATAAAACTTACGGCGAAGCTTTTATTGATATCAAGAAAAAATATAATTCCGTAATGATTGGAATAGCCAAAGCCACTGAAAGCGGTAAAAATGATTTACTAAAATTGCCAGCAGATGACACAATTATTAATATTAATGATTATTTAATATTGATAACTGAAGGCAGCGCTGCCACAAGAATTGAAAAAGATTTCGATTCCGAGCAGGGCGATTAAAAAGAAAAATGATTATTTAATTGTAGAGACAGGTCTTAGACCTGTCTTTTTTTATGCCGTCATTCTCAAGCAAGGCGAAGAATCGCGTTAAACATTTTCGCTATGTCATTCTTGCGAAAGCAAGAATCTAGGTCAAATAAAACGACCTCGACAAACCCCACACCTTGAAGGCAGGGGCTTTAAGATTGATATATCCAATATCCTAGCAGGAGTATATTTCATTAAAATTGGCAATAAATTTGAGAAGTTTGTTATGATGTAAAGTAATGATGGGGTCAGATCCTTGAGGTGGGCATCATCTAAAATTAGCTCGATACGATGCTTTCGCATCACTCAGCCAACGGCTTTTTAATCAGGTAACCAAAGTAAATTCCGAAGGAATTGAATCGAAATGACCAATGGTGATTATCCAAATTGATAATGATTATTGGTGATAAATTCGAGAAAATTATATAAAAAAAATCCCACCTTATTTTTTGAAGGTGGGATTTTTATTTATTTTCCTACAATTATAATTTCAGTTCGTCGATTCAATCGCCTACCAAATTCTGTAGTATTGTCAGCTATTGGTTTTCTTTTTCCATAACCTTTTGTTTTAATTCTATAAGCCTTAATTCCTTTTTTTACTAAATATGCTTTAACTGCTTCTGCTCTCATCAAAGAGAGTTTATCATTTTTAGCATCTTTACCTAAACCGTCTGTGTGTCCTTCAACCATAATAACAACATTTGGCTTATTTGACATAAATTGATTTAATACTTCCAATTCTCTAACAGAATCTGGCAAGGCATAAGAATTAACTCCATAAAGCAAATTCTCAATTATAAGCTTTCTTCCTAATTCAACTATTGGAATTGTTTTTCTTACTAATTGAAGTTTCTTTTCATTTAATAAAGCAATATCAATCGAATCAGGAATTGCCGGTTTATCGGTTCTGAATTTAATTGCATATAAATTTGTTAACTGATTAGAGAAGTTATCCAAAATGTTAGAAAACGCAAAGTCAATATCGTAAACATTACCTTTAGTAGCAATGGACATTTGCTTATATTCATTTAGTCGCAATGGAACAATTGAAAACAATCTATATTCTTTTCTCTGCATCAATTTTATCATCGACTCAGTTGTTTCGTTACTAGTTCCCATTCCATTTTGACCTTTTTGGTGATAAGGTGCATCTGAGAGCACAACGCCAACTTTATTTGCAGAAGGTCTATAATTGATTTTCATCAATGATGCTCTTAGCGCTTCTAAGGCATTCTCAGGCTCATCTCCTCCACCACCTGTACGAATAGGAGATAACCAGTTTAAGAACTGACTGACCTCGCTAGTGGGTTGATATACCATTTCTACAGAATCAGAGAATAAAACTAATCCGAGACGATAATCAATTCCTCTTTTTATCAAAGAATTTGTAAAATTATAAATATTAGATTTAATCTGGTCAATATATTTTTGCATTGAACCTGTTTTATCAATTACAAAAACGAAGTCCACTGGAACTCGCTCTTTTACTGTAATTTTGGAAACAGAAATAACAGCTTTTTCCTGGCCATTTTCCATAACTGTTAAACTATTTGCATAAAGTGTATCAACTGGTAGTCCATAAACATTGTATGCTTCAACAATTAAGCTAACTTCAGGAAATTTTGTTATATCTACGTTTCTGATATTTACTTCGACAGCTTCATTAGCATTTTTAATTTTGGCTTCATTCAAAAGTCTTACTTTTTTAACGCTGTCGTTTTCAACAGGACTTTGTGCCGATAAATCAGTGGCAAAAGTAGCTAAAAGCAAAAGTAAGATTGTAAAACATTTAAACATAAAAAATTTGATATCCTTATAAAATAAACCCTCTAACAGAATAGTCAGAGGGTTATTATTTTTTCTCATTAATAATTAGATTAGAGAGCTATTCTTAATACCGGTGATATCAAGAATACGCTATTTGTTTCGTATGGTCTTGGATCTCTTAAAATCTTAGCATATTTCATTTCGATGAATAACCAATTTCCTGGTATTGGGAAATAGATTTTACCTAATAAAATTTGATTTGAAATTTGAGCACTTACTCCAAATGGATAAACAAATTGATTTCTGTATTCAGCTTTTACATAAAGCCAATCCATAAATTCATTGTTTTTCCAAGTTGTTAATCCACTAACTCCAAAGCCAGTCAATTTTGGACCTTCAGCATCCCAATATCTTGCCATTTCCATTACTTCTGTATAATTAATACCTAAGTCAAATCTAAAATAATTTTCTGGATTGAAATCGTCAAACCAAGTGTGCCAAGATAAATAAAACTGGCCTGTTCCTCTTAATACTGGAGAAACTCTGTCAATTTGATTTGCAGCTCTTGGATCTGCTGGGTCAGTAAAACGTATATCAGCATCAACAGGAACATCATTTAAAATGAAATCATTAACGCCAATTACTCTATCAACGTCCAATTTTCTTACTGGAACTTCCATATTTAAATGAGCACTCAAGAATGGATAGCTTGGTAAATGGAAATCAAATCCACCAATAAATTTTCCACCATAATCAGCATTCAATTTTTGCTGTGGAAACCAATCGCTACCATCAATAGCACTATTTAATTTATATCCATATCCCAAATGTGATGTTAAAATCATTGGGAATTGTCTTTTTGTATCAATATCCTGATTTGGATACATTGGAATTGTCAATACTGCTTTTGATTCGCCAGCTAACCAGAAAGGATAACCTGCTTGGTCAGTACCAACAATATTTTTTAACCAGAATCCGCTTTCGCCAATTTTCAATGTTTGTTCGAAAAGTGACATTGTTACTGCATTTGTGGAGTTTGATGGCTCCATATAGCTTACGATAGCAGCGGCTTGGGATTCTGAAGGAGGAGTTGAAGGAGGAATATCCTGATAACAGTATTTTCTACCTTGATCTTCAATCTTTTTAGCTTGTCCTCTTAAATTATCATAATTCTTTTTACCTAAATAATTCTCAATATCTACAGCTTTCATAAATGATTTGCCGCAAGTTACTAATAATAAATCATAATAATTTTGTTTTTTTGTTTGAGGTGAAGCTAAAACTTCAATTTTATTCATATTTAAACTATCAGGATTAAATCCTGCTAATTTAAACGCATAATGAATTTGAATTTGCATATTAGGTTCGCAAATATCCCATCTTGGGAAGTATTTTGCAATTTCAGGATCTATATTCAACAATGAATCAATCAGTGTAGGTTTACCCGACGCATAAGAATTTAAGCTGGCAATAAATGCTACTGCTAATACAATCAATATTTTTATTTTCTTTGTCATATCTTCATTTCTTCTAATAATTTGTAACTTTAGTTGATTATATTATAAACGGATAATTAATCTACCCATAAGAGAGAAAACTTTGTCTCCTTCGAGAGTTTCCCATGGGTCTAATGTTTTCTTAAATATTGGGCTATAATATTTTGCATCAAATCTGAAAGCTAAACTTTCATCATCAAAGATCGGTAATGGAATGTGCCACCATAATTTTGCACCTAATCCGCTTGCAAAATATTGAATACCTGCTCCAAATGGTGTAGAGATATTAATTCTCATTAATTCTAAACTTGTAGAAATTCCACCAACAAAAGTGTTATCCATTTTTTTGTAGTTTAATTTTGCTGAGTCTTGAACTAATTGGTAATTCCAAGTTTCAACATTATATCCAGCTGCTCCAATACCAAATCTCAATAACCAATCTGTATCAATTGACATACCTAATGTATAGTGCAATTTCATATTGTATCTTACTAAATAATCAGTATAAGGATCTTTGCCATTAGATGTTAGAGGGTCTAAAAATTCTTCACTTCTTTTGTTGTATTCTGCTGGCTTTGCATCACCAAAAACATAACCAAAACTGATATTGAAAATTCCAGAGTTTTTAATTAATGCAACTGGCATATCAAATGAACCAGCAACACCAAAACCTGCTGTAGTGAAAATTCTTGTATTTCCGTACCAATCAGTTTTGTTATTACCTAAAAGACTCATAGGTAAAATAGCACCAATTTTTGCATTTTCTAATATTACACTAGCAGTTAATCTTTCTGACCATAAAGAATAATAATTGATATCATCAATTCCGTATTTTAATTCTAATCCCATTTTTGGTAATGAATCATTAGGAATTTTTGTTGTATCCATTAAATACTTAACATCAGCTGGATCTCTAAATCCTGCTAATTTTCTAGTACTATCAATTGGATCGATATGATAGATAAAGTTTTCTTTATTATAATTAGTATCTAATACCATTCTACCGCTTTTATCTTTACGATATTGTTGATCATATCTTCTCCAACTAATTAAATCTGGACTCAATATAATTTCGTGGGTTTTTTCTTTAAAAGTTACTTGACCTTCAGTAATTTTTACAAATTGCTGAATATATTTAGTAGCAAGTGAATCTTTAGGAATAAATGGTTTTACCACACCAACTTTTTTTGGAGCAAATGCAACATTTAGTTGTGCATCTTGAGTTTTATTTTCTACGTTACCCTGATAGAACTGATCAATTACTTTATTCAAAAGGTTTTCTCTTTTGCTACCGTTTGAACCAGGAATTGTTCTAGCTTCCATTTCGTGTTTTAGGAAAATTTGATTTCCAGCAACGTCGGCGAGGTCTTTTTCAAGACCATCGTCGGTTGTTGTAATAATTAATCCAATAATATTTGTATATTCAGGACCAGATCTTTTCATATCTTGTCTTGAAGTAAGAATATAAGCATTTGCAATCGATAAACCTCCATCAGTTTTTTGATTTAATTTAATCAATGCTTCTACTTTTTCCATTGGTAAAGTTTGTCCGTGTTTTCTTCTTACTGCTTTAATGATCTCTGCTGGATCGTCATTACCAACAGTAACTTCTTCAGCAACTGTTTTCTTAATGTCGTCAGAAACACCAGCTGTATCGAGTACTTCGGCAGCACCTTTAGCTGCAGAAGCTAAAAGTTTAAAATCATTTAATACTTCAGGAGTACCTAACTTATAAATATTAATTGTTCCAAATCTATAATTCTTGAATTTGGTAATAATGTTCTTCACTTTGATTGTATCGTCTTCTTGAGAAAATGCATTATTTGTTACCACTATAGTAAGTAAAGCGAATAAACTTATAAACATTTTCAAATTCTTTTTTCTCATTTTTATGCCTTTATTATTCATTAGTACACTCCTAATTATTCACCGGTTTCCGGTCTATATCTGAAATCAATACTATAAGGTTTTGTTGCTGAAGGAGTTTTGTCACCAGATTTTGATGTTCCTACAGCTGTTACATTTAGATTAATTTTGCCTCTAAATTCTGTTTTTTCAGGATCTAATTCACCAGATAATCTAATTGTAATATTATATTTTACAACTTTCATATCAGGAGTTATATTTCCTACTGGTGTAAATATCGGATTACCTCTAGTTTTTAAAGGTGCTCCAGCAACACTAACAGAACCGCTTACAGATGTTTCTAAATACTCATTTGTTTTTCCTGATGGTGGTCTTGTTACAACAATTTCACCAATTTTTACAACCATATCATTTTCTGGTCCTCTGAAGTCTGCTCTTGGAGTTCCTGCTAATTTTGGTTTTGCCAAAGTAACAGGCATATCTGTAGAGAAGATTACAACAGGTTCATTGTTTAATGGTTTTTTCCATAAAACTTTTAATGATGCTTTTGAACTACCATCTGGGAAGTAGAATCCATTAAATGGAATTTTAATACCATCTACAGGTGATGACTGACCATCATTTACAGAGAATAATAACTGGAATCTATCATTTCTGATTTTACCAGCAGAATTTGGATTCAACATCATTCCTTGGTCAATATAATTACCAATAAATGATTCATTCTTCAATTGCTCTCTTAAATCATTTTCTTCTTGCATACCTGTTTTGTAAATCAACATTTTTGCTGATGCTGTATCTGTTTTGCCATTTGCAGCATATTTAGCACTGATTGTTACATATCTTGGTTGGCCAATTCCACCTTCGATTACATCATTTACTTTTGCTATAAAGTCAGCTTTTTGTCCTTGATTAGGTCCTGCTGTATTAGCAGCTGAAGTTCCTAGTGGAGTAATGTCTGCTTTATTGATTATTACTGTTCTTCCATCGTCAGTTTTTAACTGAAGATCTATGCCAGCAATGCTAGAAGCATCTTTATATGGAATGATTGAGAATTTGAAATATGGTTTAACAACATCAAAGAATACCATATTAACTTCGTCATCCAATAAGATTTTAGGACTGATTGTTTGTGGTTGCAATTTATTAACTTTAATGTCAAATTCAATGCTACCCTTGTTTTGAGAGAAGTTAATTGATTGACCTGGAGCTAACAATTTTGCAATATATCCAAATAATTTAACCTTTGATTTTGCATCGTCGCCACCATCGTGGTCAGCAGCAGCATTTTTCAAAGCAATATCTAATTGTTCATCAAATTTATCGCCATCGCCTTTGGCAGCTAATAAATCAAATGAAGGTAAATTATATTTTTCTAGTTTAGATTGTAATTCTTTTTTTACTTTATTCAAATCTTTAACAGTTAGCTGAACAGTACCGATGTTAACGGTAGTTTCTTCATTCATTTCATCAACTCTAGCATCAGCTTTAACGCCAAGGATTCTATTGGTTCTTGAAGCAAATCTTAATTTATACCAACCTGGTTTGTCATTAGGCTGGAAATTAACTTCAAAAGATCTTTTAAGAAGCGATCTGCCACCCATAGAAAATAGTTTTTCACGGGTTTTTACAGATGAATAGAAGAAAACTGCAGAATCAGGGATTTCAGCCGGTGCATATCTTTGATCCGAATTAACTACCGGAGGTTGATAAATTGGCTCTAATTCTTCAATACCAACACTTTTTCCGCTTGGATTGATTTTCTGATTAGTCTTATTTAAATCTAATAATAATTTTCTACTGGATAAAAATGACCAGGAGGCATTATTAGGGCCTCTTACAGCATCACCCGGTTTTAGATTAGCCATATTAATGCCATTCTTTTTTAAAGAATCATCGGAATAAAACATTGGTTTTTCTTCAGATTCCCCAGAATAGAAAATTTGATATTCGATTTCTTCTACGTTAGCCAACTTAGAGTATTTAACTAAACGTTCGAAATATTCCTTTTCCGGTTCATTTTCTTTACGCAATAAATCTGTGCTAACGTCTGTAACACCAACTTCTACTGTATAAGTTCTGTTTGATTTAATGTTTTTTCCGTTTGGACCTAAAGCTTCTACTGAACCTTTATCAAACAAGGTAATTTCATCTTGTGGTCTTGTGTTGATACCTTCAGTACCAGCACCGGACTGCAATTGAGAAAGAATACTCTCAACTATCTTCATAGTTTCTTTTTGTTTCTTCTGCAATCCTTCTTCAGCCTCATCACGCTCTACGATGATGATTAGAAGTTCAAGAACAACTGCCAGATACAACACGAAATACACTTTACCTGCACCGCCGCCTTTTGACATATTAAAACCCTTTAAACTAAAACTTTATAATTATTTATTTTCTTATAAATCAACTTAATTTTACTACTTTTCATATATAATCTCAAAAAAAATATTTTTTTTCAAAATTACATAGTCCAATTTTACAATTTATAGCAATTGTTTCAATTAAACAAATAAAATATTACCCAAATTGTGTTAATAAGTGAATTAATTGCACTTTTTTTAACTTTTTTTGATAATTGCCATAAATTTGCCTTCCCTTAACCCTATTTTCACCTTTTTTTTGTTTATTCTTCATTTCAAAAATGTAAATTAAAAATAATTTTTGT
>CAIWET010000220.1 GCA_903911805.1 uncultured Ignavibacteria bacterium
ATATTTACATTAATTATATTAATAATTATTCTGCAGAAGTAAACATAAATACAAATTGTTTAACCAATGGAATATACTTCCTAAAATCAAAAAATTTAAATTTTAATATAAGTAAATCCTTTGTTGTATTAAAGTAGATCAGGAATATTTTGCAAATGAATCCCGCTCTTTTTTTTAGGAGGAGCGGGATTTTCATAAATAATATTACAGTATGCTTGTTTATATTAGTTCAACATAATCCAGATTTACAATCCAATAATTCTTCATTTAGATGTTTGTTAGTCAAAATTCAATATTCTCCCTAAAGAGGTCTGACCAGGTCGATTTTTCAAACGTAGATGCCGCACCGAAGTGCAGTATGACATACGAATTAAATAAAAAAAGACAGGTTATTGGCCTGCCTTTTTTAAAATAAATCAATGAAATTATTATAAGATAAATTTGCTTAAGTCTGTGCTTTCAGCAATATCTTTTAATCTTTCATTTACGTAATCAGAATTGATTACTATGTGCTTTTCTTCGATTCTGTCTGGTGCATTATAAAGAATTTCTTCTAATAATGTAGTCATAATTGTATGCAATCTTCTAGCGCCAATATTTGTGATTTCATCATTAACATTTGCTGCAATTGTGGCAATTTGATGTATTGCGGATTCATCAAATTCAACTGTAATGCCCTCTGATTCAATCAATGCCATATATTGCTTAATCAAAGCATTTTCAGGAATTGTTAATATCTTTACAAAATCGTCTCTAGTCAAGCTCTTAAGCTCTACCCTGATTGGAAATCTTCCCTGTAATTCAGGTATCAAATCTGATGGTTTGGATACGTGGAAGGCTCCTGATGCGATAAATAGAATATGATCTGTCTTGCAAGTACCATAACGAGTGTTTACGTTTGTACCTTCTACTATTGGCAGCAAATCTCTTTGAACTCCTTCTCTTGAAACTTCTCCTCCAGATGAGCTATTGCTTCTTGAGGCAACTTTATCTATTTCATCAATAAAGATTATTCCATTATTTTCGGCTCTTCTGATTGCTTCTTTTGTGATTGCTTCCATATCGAGCAATTTTTCAGCTTCTTCTTTTTCAAGAATTTTTTTTGCATCAGCTACGCTAACTTTTCTTTTTTTGCTCTTTTTAGGAATCATACTTCCAAACATATCCTGGAGGTTCATTCCCATATCGTCCATACCAATTGGACCAAGAATTTGCATAGAAGGCACCGAATCTACAACTAAATCTAATTCAATTTGTCTTTCATCTAGTTTGCCGTCTCTGAGCATTTCTCTGAATTTTTCTCTTGTTCTGTGGTTTGTTTCTTTTTCTTCACTTGTAGATGTATCAAAAGAAGGACCATCTTTCAAAGGTGGAACTAATATATCAATAATTCTATTTTCTGTTGCAAATTTTGCTTCTTGTAACTTTTCTGCTGTTTGTTCTTCTTTTACCATTGTAATTGAGCGCTCAACCAAATCTCTTACCATTGATTCGACGTCTCTTCCAACATAGCCAACTTCAGTATATTTAGTAGCTTCAACTTTTACAAAAGGAGAACCTGCTAATTTTGCTAATCTTCTTGCAATTTCAGTTTTTCCAACTCCCGTTGGACCAATCATAATGATATTATTAGGCATAATTTCATCTCTAAGAAGATTTTGAACTTTTTGCCTTCTCATTCTGTTACGCAAAGCAATAGCAACACTCTTTTTTGCAGCATCTTGACCAATAACAAATTTATCAAGTTCAGCCACAATTTGATGAGGAGTGAGATAATCTGAGTTTTCAATTCTTACGAAATTTACGATTTTGTCTTTTTGTTCCGGGCTTAATTCTAATTTATTTTCTTCCATAATATTCCTTAACTTAATTCTTCAATTAATATACTGTGATTTGTATAAATACAAATTTCTCCGGCAATTTTCAATGATTCTTCAACAATTTCTTTTGCAGATAATGTTGAATGCTTTGCCAATGCTCTTGCAGCTGAAAGAGCATAAGGACCGCCTGAACCAATTGCTATTATTCCATCATCTGGTTCGATAACGTCACCGGTACCACTAATTAAAAGGATTCTTTCTTTATCCATAACTACCATCATAGCTTCTAATCTTCTCAAATATCTATCAGTACGCCAATCTTTAGCTAAATCAATTGATGCACGATAAATATTACCTCTAAAGCTCTCTACTTTTTCTTCAAATCTTTGAAGTAAAGTAAATGCGTCTGCTGTTGAACCGGCAAATCCAGTAACAACTTTATCATTGTAGATCTTTCTTACTTTTTTTGCAGTATGTTTAATTACAGTATTGCCCAATGTAACCTGTCCATCGGCTCCCATTGCGGCTTGACCATCTTTAATTAATGCAATTACTGTAGTAGATCTTATTTTGTTTTCTTCGTTTTGTTTCATTCTTTTTTTTAATATTCTCTGATAAATGGCTTAAACCAAGTTTCACCAATGCTGAAATCTATGTATAATTTACCATAATATTCCTGCACTAATTTATTATTAGTTGTGCCTCTTGTACCAAAAACAAATGTTGTATTGATAAGCGAGTTTCCTGCAATTGGCAATTCCAAGCCGATTGAAAGATATTTATCTGAAATTAAATCCTCGCCAACTTTGTAATAAAGACTCTTATATCCAAAACCAAAATTGTAAGTAATTTTGTCGAGATACTCAGCCGTAAAACCAGGATTTCCAAGTCTAGAGAATCCAAAGCTAATTTGAGTCAACGGCTGATAAGTGAATTTAGATGATTTATTCAAATCAAAATTTGAAAAATCTTGATTTAAATAATCCATAGCAAATAAGAATTTTCCGCTTTTATAAGATGCTCCAACTCCGAATGAAGAAGGAAGTTCAATCTCGCCTGAACTAGTGATTGATGTATCGTATAAAAGCTGAGAACCATATTTATATTCTAAATCATTTGTCATTTTGAAATTATGATTGTAAAATGCACCAATTCCAAGATTTGTAATAGGTTCATAATACATACCCATTTTTAAGCCAGCTCCTGACATTTTATTGATTTTTTCAGAAGTAGAATAAAATGAATATTGATCATAAATAGTAACTGTATTGATAGTTTGTATTTTTCCGAATTTATAAGAAGCAATTAATCCTAAATAAAAATCTTTGAATACTTTGCCAGCAATACCGAATTGCAATTCAGATAAACCACCCAAACCTAAATAATTTGCTCTTCCTGTATAGGTTTCATTTGTATCCAATGTAACTGAAACAGGGTTTGAGATATAATAATTTACACTTGAATAAGGATTTAAACCAAAAGTAACTGCAATATCCATTGAAGTATCCAATGCAAAAACAGCATTTAGTCCATTTACTTTCCCATTATTTTGGAATAATGATGAACTTTCGGAGCTTACATAATTTTGATTAAATAAATATCCAGTTTGGAGTCTTGTTGTTTTAAGTGGTGCAAGTAATGCAGGATTGAGCACATTAATTTGTTTATCGGATTTAACTCCCACAGAAGTACCACCCAAGCCATTAAAATATGCAGAATTATTTACAGAAACATCTCCTATTCCAAAAATCGAATAATTAGAGCCACCCTGTGAATACAAATTACTTAAGCCTGCAAGTAATACAGTAATAATAATTAAATACTTTTTATTTAACATTTGAAGAACTTCTTAATCGTTTGGAATAAATTAATTTCAAATAAGGTCTTTTAGATGGATCGCTATCTTTTGATCCGTAGAATGTATATTTGTCTAATCTTTTGTGTTCGGTATTAATTCCATAATATCCTGCAACAAGATATCCTTTTTTGACACCTCTCATCCAGGTTTCTAATCCAGAGCTAATACTTTGGCAAACCATTTTACCGGTAGTTCTATCAATATTACCAATAAATGTTCTTAAAGGATTTTCTTGTAATGTATCGGTTTCAGAAAAAATACATAGCGAAATTGCAGTATCCTGAGCAATATTTCCTTTTTCGATACCAGATTTATCAAGAGTGAATTGCAATTCAGATTTATGTATTGCTGCCAAATCAGGAAGCATTGTCAAATCAAAATAAATTTTGCTTCTAAGTCCAGTTCCACCTTGCATTTGGATTTCATCTTTTAAATAAGTTGGCTTTGTAATGCAGCTAAATTCAATTGAAGCATCCATTATTAAACTGTCGAGTTTTAATGAATCATTCAAATATTTTACTTTCAAATAAGCAATAGCATTTGCATCGCCAATCTGTTGAGCAGAAAATTGTCTGATTACGTTACTATTTGAATTTGGAATTAAAGCAATACCATAATTTAATTTTGCAGTGTTAGTATCTGACTGCATCTTTAACCATTTAAAAATTAAATCCTTATCAATATCCATTGAAATTGCTGCAAGATTAGAATCCACGGTTGTTATCGTTTTGCTATAACTTCCTAAAATCTTAGTTCCTAAAAATCCTGGATTATTATCCAAAGAATCCATTGTAAATTCATTAGTCCAAAGATTATTAATCTCGTAAATATTAAAAGATAAAGTGTTTGAATTTGTATCACCAAAAGTGTATTTTCTTGGGTACATTATTAATTCAGCAGATTGGATGTTATTTAAATTAGGCATACTGTCTGGAATTCCACCAAATCTATAAAAAGTATTTGCTTTGAGATTTCCAGCTCTACCAATATATGTAGCGCCAGAATTAAATATTTTCAATTTATGAAGATAATTTTCGTGGCTACTAATAAGATTAGTATCATTAGAAGTAATCAAAGCAATCGATACAGTATCATCAACAAGAGAATAACCTAATTCAGTTGGTAAATCATTGCAAGATGCAAGGAATACCAATCCTAAGATAAAGGCAAGAAAGTTTATTTCGATTTTTTTAAATTTCATATAAAAAATTAGTCTTTTGTAATAGATTTATAAATTTCGTGATATTTTTTAATTGATTCATTCCATCTCCACTGCATACTCATTGCATTGGAAACTAATTGACTCCATTGTTCAGGTTTGGCATATAAAGCAATTGCATTATTAATTGCTTTGATTAATGAATCTTCGTTAAAATCATTAAAAGTAAGGCCATTGCCTTCTTTAGTTTTCTCATTGTAATTTTTAACGATTTCTTTTAGTCCACCAGTAGATCTTACTAATGGAACTGAACCATAAATTTGTGAATACATTGCATTTAGTCCGCAAGGTTCGAACAATGATGGCATTAAGAATATATCAGTTCCAGCTTCAACCTGATGAGCTAATATATCATCAAATTCAAATTTACAAGCAAATTTTTCAGGATATTTTTCTTGAATTGCCTGTACTTTGTCTTTCATTTCTTTTTCGCCCTGACCGAGCATTACTACCTGTACATTTTCCTTGAAAATTTTATCGGCAGCTTCAATAAAAAGATTTATTCCTTTTTGATGGTCAAGTCTAGAAACAATACCAATTAAAGGAGCATTTTCAATAGGTTTTAAGCCCATTGTATTTAATAAATCTTTCTTATTTATTGATTTATATTCCTCAAAATCATCTTCAAATTTTGCTTTTAAATGAATATCAGTTTTTGGATCCCAAGCATATTTATCAATAGCATTTAAAATGCCATCAAACTTATCACCTAATTCAACCAACATTTTATTTAATCCATCACCGTGCTTATTATCAACGAGTATTTCTTTTTTGTAAGTTTCAGAAACAGTTGTAAAATGGTCAGCATAAGTTAATGCCACTTTTAGAAAATTAAATCTATCCTTATGAAGGAAGTTTGGCATCAATTCTTTTGGTAATCCAGTTTTCCTAAAAGTTGTTGGTGGGAAAACACCTTGTTTTTCAAAATTATGAATTGTGTAAATAAATTTTGTCTTTTTGAATTTTGCTGGATAAAGTAATTTAGCAAATGCTGGCACCATTGCTGTGTACCAATCATTGCAATGAATTATATCAGGCATCCAGCCCAAAATCACACAAGTTTCAACTACAGTTCTTGCAAAGAAGATATACCTTTCGTCATTATCTGGGAAAATTTCGCCAGTTTTAGCATCAGCATATACACCTTTTTTCGCATCAAATAAATTAAAATTTGTTGTAATATAAGCTTGAACTTTTGTTCTGGGATTATTTACTGAAGAAGACTTAACTGTTGCCAGTTCTACGTTATCTCCGATTTTTATTGAAAAATCTTTCAATCTGTTAATCTCGTGAATCTTGTTTTTACGTTCGGAAACAATTCCATATTTTGGAAGCATAACTCGGATGTCTTCACCTAGATCTCTCATTGCCAAGGGAAAGGAATAAGCGACGTCACCCAGGCCGCTAGCCTTCACGTAGGGATACATTTCGCTAGTTACGAATAGTATGCTTAATTGTTTTGCCATATATACTTACTTTTATCAATTTATAATTTCGTCAAACTACAAAAATAACGAAAATTTTTATTTTGATTAACATTATTATTTTACGTAATTTAATTTATTTAGTTATGATAAATTAATAATTTTTATTTGATAGGTAAATAATGACATATAAATGCTTTTTGACACTGATGATTTTCGTATCAACTTATTCTCTATACTCGCAGTGCGACTGTATGACGTCAGCTCAGGCAACAGGAATTCAGCAGTTTCAAATCCCTGAAGAAATGAAATCTGGAGATGCAATTGGAAAATTTAAATTATCGGCACTTTATAAATATATTTACGGAGATAAGTATTTTCAATCAAATTCTGAAGCTCCTGAAGGGATGATTGATAATTTTAATGTGAATTATTCCAATTTAATGCTAACTTATTACCTAAACGATAAGTTCATTTTCTTCTCTGATATTGGATATTTTATCAAAAAATCTCAAAAATACAAATTACCTCCTGTTGAAGTTTCTGGCAGTGGCTTATCTCATCTTTCTCTTGGGGCAAAATATTCAATTTTTGAAAATCAAAATTTTGGTAATGAGTTGCTTTGGACTTTGGGTGGAAGAATTCCTTTAGCTAAATATGATTCAACTCTGCCCTATCATATCCAATCATCTTCAGGAGCTGTAGGATTAAATACGAGTTTAAGTTATTATCAATCTTTTTTTGACAGACGATTGAATTTAATGTTAAGCATTGGTTATGATTATAGTTTCAAAAATGACAGAAATTATCGATATGGCGATAATGCAACTATCGATTTGATGGCTTTTTATAAATTAACATCAGCTTTTTCTGTTTCTTTAGGAAATAGAATTGACTTTAGGAATAAAGATTATTATTATGATACTACTAATACTGCTTCTGGTGGCATATATCATTCAATTTCTCCTGGATTGCATTATAGAGTTTCTGATTTATTGATAAGTGCTATTGCTGATTTGCCTTATTTAAGAAATATATATGGAACTCAGTTAGTAACAAATTATTCCTATATGTTAAACCTTAGTTGGTACTTTAAAATTTAAGATTTTATAAAATAAATCATAAGATTTTTTGTTAATAATTTATATTTTTTATTTTTTTTTGAAATGCA
>CAIWET010000221.1 GCA_903911805.1 uncultured Ignavibacteria bacterium
ACAAGAAATTTTAAATCAAACTTTAGGAAATATCAATAATAATCTCGAAATAAATATTTCTAAATTTAATCCTGGTATATATTTTTTGAATGTTTATGGTTCTAGTAATAATGAATTGAAAAAATTCAAATTTCAAATTCTTAAATAGGTGAATATTATCGAAATTAATTATATACAATCTTATATAATTTATCAGATGGTCTGATTTTTTTATCCATTGAAAAAGTTAGTTTATCTCCTTTGATGGCTTTTTCAGCAGGATTTCCATTTACACGTAAACTCTCAATTTTACTTTCAATTACTCCACTAGTTGGACCAATTATTATTATATCGTCACCAACATTTAGTTCGTCTTGCTCCATCAAAAATTCAGCAACCTGGGCTCCACCAAAATAATTAGTTCCTTTTCCAATCAAAACCTTAGTTTGTGTTGCTCTTGATCCGTGAACTTCACTCCACTCACCCATTTTTTTGCCAAGATAATATCCATCCCAAAATCCACGATTGAAAACAGTCGATAATCTTGCTTTCCAATCTTCAAACTTCTCGGGACTATATTCATTTGTATATAAAGAATCAATTGCCTCACGGTAGCATCTAACAACTGTTAGCACATAATCTGCAGCTCTGCCTCTCCCCTCAATCTTCAAAACTGAAATACCGGCATCCTGTATTTTATCAAGAAAATCAATAGTGCACAAATCTTTTGCCGACATAATATATTCATTATCAACTTCCAACTGAATATCTTTTTCCTTATCGATTACTATGTATTTTCTTCGGCAATTTTGCACACAAGAGCCACGATTCGCTGAAGTTGAGTAAGTATCCAAGCTTAAATAACATTTGCCAGACACAGACATACAAAGAGCTCCGTGACCAAAAACTTCAACACGTACTAATTCGCCATTAGGTCCAGTAATTTCTCTCTCTTTGATTTGATTAACAATCTCTCCAACTTGCACCAAACTAAGCTCACGAGCCATAACCATTACGTCAGCATAAGCAGAATAAAACTCAACTGCTTCAATATTCGAGATATTACATTGTGTAGAAATATGAATTCGCATACCAATTTTGCGGGCATAATTCATAACAGCGTGGTCAGAAGCAATTACAGCAGTAACATCATTTTCTTTTGCAGCATTGAGAATAGTTTTTACCGTATTTATATCATTATCATAAATCACGCTATTTAGCGTTAAATATGTTTTTACATTATTTTCTTTGCAAAGCTTAACGATATTTGGCAAATCGGCAGTAGTGAAGTTAGAACCTCTGCTATTTCTCATATTTAAGCTATCTAAGCCAAAATAAATCGAGTCTGCACCAGCTTGAATAGCAGCCATCATTGATTCTGCACTACCAGCAGGAGCCATTAATTCTATTTTATTTATCATTTTTTATTTCTTGTTTTTTTAATGATGCCTGATGAATTAGTTCATATATTTCGTGAACCAATTCTGGATCAATTTCATATTTTTTTGCTAATTTTTGACGAACAATTGAAGCATTATTCCAAACATCATTATTTAAAATTTCGAGTCCTAATTTTGCTTTAATTTTACCAATTTCCTGAGCTAAAGTTTGCCTATTTCCCAGCAATTCAATTAATTGATAATCGATTTTTTCAATATTAACTCTTAATTGGTTTATATCTTCAATTGAATAATTTATCATAAGTTTTTGCTCAAAATTAAAATACAAAAATAATTAAAAATAATAACTTAGCCAAAGTTTTAAGTTTGGTCTTCTTAATATATTGTTCTGTTAATCATCATCAAGTCAGTTAAAGCAATTGCAGCTGCAGCCTCAATTACAGGTGGTAATCTCAAAGCAAAGCAGGTATCGTGCCTTCCTTTTATCTGCAATTTTTCAATTTCATCAGTTTTCAAATTAATAGTATTTTGAATCTTTGAGATACTTGGAGTTGGCTTAACAGCAACTCTAAAAACTAATTGATTTCCATTAGTCAAACCACCAACAATTCCACCCGAATGATTAGTTCTTGTTTCACCATTTTCATTGATTATTTCATCATTATGATTGCTCCCAAGCATCATAGCAGATTGAAAACCTGAACCAAATTCTATTCCTTTAATTCCAGGAATTGAAAATATTAAATGACTAATAACAGACTCAACTGAATCAAAGAAAGGTTCACCCAAAACTATTGGCAAATTATCAACTTTACATTCGATAATTCCACCAAGCGAATCACCTGTTTTGGCAGCATTTTCAAGTATTTCAAGAAAATCTTTTTCTCCACCAATTGATAAAATTTCTGAATGAATTTCTATTTGAGAAAGAAGTTTCTTGGCAATTACACCGGCCGCTACAATACCAAGAGTAAGTCTTCCTGAAAAATGACCACCACCCCTAATATCATTAAATCCCTTATACTTTATTTTTGCCGCAAAATCAGAGTGACTTGGTCGCGGAATATCAGAGAATTGCGAATAATCATTCGATTTTATATCTTCATTTTTGAATTGAATCAATATTGGAGCTCCTGTTGAATATCCATTCATAACGCCTGAAGAAATCACAGGAATATCTGATTCTATTCTTGTAGTTGTTCCAATTGATTTCTTTTTTCTTCTTTCTAGGTCAACAGCTAAGTCTTCAATTTGAATTTGAATTCCTGCTGGGCAGCCATCAATCAAGATTCCAAGTGATTCTCCGTGAGATTCTCCGAAAATGCTTATTCTAAATATTCTTCCAAATGAGTTCAATTTGCACCTGTTAGTTTTTTAAAATGAGAAATAAATTCAGGATATGATTTAGAAATGAAATCAATATTATCAATAATTACTGAATCTGTCGCATTTAGACCAGCAATTGCAAGAGCCATAGCAATTCTATGGTCATTATGAGAAATAACATTTCTACCAGATAATTGATTTCCGATAATTTCAAATGAATTATCTATTCTTTTAATTTTGGCGCCTAATTTAGAAAATTCTTCTATTAAAACAGATGCTCTATCCGATTCTTTATTTTTGAGTCTGTCAATGCCGGAAATAATTGTAGTTCCCTTGCAATTACAAGCCAAAGCGACCAAAGGTGGCACTAAATCAGGAGTATCGGAAGCATTATAATTAAATGAATTAAGAGTATCATTTTCAACTTTAATTGATTTTTCTGTTAATTCTATTTTTGCTCCAACTAGTTTCAATATTTCAATTATATTCCTATCTGGCTGCAATGAATTTGTATTCAGTCCTTCAATTTCTATATTTCCATTAATTGCTGCAGCAACTAAAAAATTTGCTGAGCTGCTCCAACATCCTTCAGGTTGAAATGAACCTGATTTAAACTGCTGATTGCCTTTGATTTTGAAGATTTTATAATTAATATTTTCAATAATTATTCCAAATTCTTTTAAAATTCGAATAGATAAATCAATATAAGGTTTACTTTTTAAATTTTCAACAATGATTTCTGAATCATCATTCATCAATGGCATAGCAAACAACAATCCTGTTAAAATTTGAGAACCAGAAGAACCATCGAGTTGAATTTTATTAGATTTAATTGGTCCTTTAATAGTCAAAATTGAATTTTCATTATCCCATTTTGCAAATACACCCAATGAATCAAGAAAATCAATTAATTGTTGATGATTTCTATTTTTTAATGAACCCTCAGCACGTAAATGAATTTCATCATCAGACAATGATAAAATAATAGATAGCATTCTAAATAATAATGCTGATTCACCACAATTAAATGTTAAGTTTTCTCTAATATTATGTAAGCTATTTATTGCAATTTTTTCATTATCAATATCGATCTTATTTCCATAATCTTTTAAAAAGTCTAAAGTTACTTGCGCATCATTGCATAAATTAGAACTATTATGAATCACAGATATTCCATTTGCCAGCATCGCCCCAATCATATATCTAATCATTTCACTTTTGGAGTCCGGTGCTATTATTTTTCCATTAATTCTTGATGGCAATATTTCAAAAATATCATTCATTAACCACCAATTTATATTCATTAAAAATTAAATTTGCAGTTTTTTCAATTTCAGAATTTGAACATAATATTAAATCAGAATTGGAGCAATAATTGTTAATTCTAGAATTATATAATTCTACAATCTCAAAATAGCTCTTATCTTTCATCATTGGTTTTTTAGCTTGATTAATTCTAGATAAGCAAATATCCAAATCAGAATATAAGAAAATTCTAATGCCCATCTTCTTTATCAAATTAGCTGATGCGAGATTTGTTAGTGTCCCACCACCGAGTGAAATCACGCATCTTTTTTTTGATGATATGTTTTTAATTATGTTAAACTCAAGATTTCTAAAATAGTCTTCTCCATTATTTTCAAAAATCTCGGAAATAGATGTATTTTCAGAAGTTTCTATCAAATCATCTGTATCTATGAATTCAAAATTCAACTTTGAAGCCAAAATTTTTCCAATGCTCGTTTTTCCAGAACCCATAAAACCAGATAGAATTATATTATTTTTATTGAAAAATAACTTTTCTGAATATAAATTCATTTTATTGATTTCATTATCATAATCTATTCCCAAAAAATGCTTTAAGCTCTCAATACCTTGGTAATAGAGCCATTCCTCACCAGATATATATTTATCTTTTAAATGGTTGAATTCTTGTTGAATTAATGAATTTTTTAATTTAGAATTATGATAAATTGCATCAACTATAAAGGCATTGGGATTAATGTTATTTAAAAATATCTCAGGTTCAAAGTAATTTAAAGTTGAAATTAAAACATCACTTTCTTGCAATACTTGAGCTATTGCAGATATGTCAATAAATTTGCAATTAAATTCTTCAGCTAATTTCTTAGCGTTTTCAAGTGTTCGATTTACAATTATAATCTGTGCATTTTTGCGTTTCAATGCCTGAATAGCTGCTCTCGCAGCTCCACCAACGCCAACAATTAGGCATTTTTTTTGATTAAAATCAAAACCTTTATTTTTCAAAGACATCAAACATCCGAACCAATCTGTATTAAAACCAATCAATTTTCCATTATCATTTTTGATAGTATTAACAGATTTGATTTTTTGTGCAGTTTCATCAAGTTCATTTAAATATGGTATTATCGATTCTTTAAATGGGGAGGTAATATTTAATCCAGATAAATTTAACTTTTTTGCTAAATCAATTATTTCTTCTGGACTTTCAGAAAGAATTCTAGAATAATGAAAATCATTTTCTAAATTATTAAAAATAAGATTAAAAAGCAAAGGACTTTTGCTATGAAGAATAGGGTTTCCTGCAACTGCAAAGATTTTTTTAATATTCATCTTCAATTAAATCTATAATTTTCTTTAGACTTTTATGGTCAAATTGCCCTTCAGCAGTCATAGATTCCTTATTCCAGGAGACATAAGTAAATGGGGCTCCAACGAACTCAGAAGCAACTCTTGTGATACGCCCTAAAGTTCCCATCCCAATAGGTATAATTCGTTTATATAGGTCTTTGCGGCTGTATAACGATAATAGTTTTGCATTATCCTCTTCAAAATTTACTTTACAGGCAATTTTGATATAATCAGGGGAAAATTCTTCAGCCGATTCAATAATTTCTTCTAATTCATCAATATCTGGAGTTTCTTCCTCATTATGATACGAAATTATAAGATTACAGTCATTCTTTTTAGCTAAAAATTTAAATTTAGAAACTAAATCGATATGAGTTCTAAAATCTAAATCTATAAATTTTGCACCATTTTCTATTCCAAAAGTCATCATTTCAATTTTTTCAATATCTGACAACTTAATCATATCTTTCAAAATTACTTTTGTTTGAGAATTGATTATTTTCAATAGATCCATTTTCGAAATTCTCATCAAGTCTAAACGTATTTCAATCATAGAATATTTATTCAAAATATCTTTCAAAATGATTGGATCTTCTTTGCCATAACTTACGCAAAACATATCAAATTCCTAATAAATCTTTAAAACTGATTTCTTTAATTATCGGCTCTCCAATATCTTTCAAGAGAACAAAGTTAATTGAATTTCCTTTTTTCTTTTTATCATTAATAATTGATTCTTTAATCAATTCTAAGTCATAATCATATTCGATTGGTAAATCGTAGTTTTGAAGAGCTTGCTTAATTCTACTTGTCTTTGAATTTTCAAATCCACAAATTTTTTCCGATAATTCTAATGCTTTAATTATCCCTAGACTTACAGCATTACCGTGAGGTATTTGATAAACAGATTCAATTGCGTGACCAAAAGTATGTCCAAAATTCAAAATTCTGCGATAACCTTTTTCGTATTCATCTTCCTGAACAACTGATAACTTAAATTCTGCAGCATTTTTAATAATTTCTTCAATATCATATTCATTGATATTTTTAATTATTTTTTCTTCAAAATATTCAAAATCATTTTCACCACTTAAAACTGCCATTTTAATTGCTTCTGCAAATCCATTTACCAATTCATTATGTGGCAAAGTCAGCAAAAGTTCTGGAATAATTGAGATAAATTCAGGTTGGTTAAATGTTCCAATTATATTTTTAAAAGAATTAAAATTTATTGCATTTTTTCCACCAATAGATGCGTCAAGCATTGCTAATAGCGAGGTTGGGACAAATCCAAATTTCACACCACGATTATATATACTTGCAACAAATCCAGTAATATCGCAAACTACTCCACCACCAAATCCAATCACTAAATACTCTCTATCAACATTAAATTCTAAAAATTTATTGATAATATTTTCAATTGTTGATAATGATTTTGTGCTTTCACCAGATTCTAATATTATAACCTTTTCTGTTTTTAATAATTCATTGTAGCAAGAATATACATTTTTGTCTGTTATAAAAATGACTTTATCTACACTTCTATATTTTCTAATTTCATTTAAATCATCACCTAAACGAATTTCAGTTTTGGAATGGTTAAATTGAATAATTTTGGAAATCATAATTTAATATTTTCAATATAATCCAAAATCTTTTTCAATTCTTCTGGTAAAACGCTTTGCTCTCCGTCACTTAAAGCATCTTCAGGAGATAGGTGAGTTTCGATAAGTAAGCCATCGGCCCCAAGTAAAATTGCGGCTTTAGATAAATCAATTACATATTTCGAATTTCCAGCAGCGTGGGAAGGATCAAAAAGAACAGGGTATTTTAATTCTCCAAGTCTTTCTTTGAGTTCAATAATTCCTGCCAAGTCGGGTGTAAATCTCATTTTCGAATCGATTTGCTCAAAAGTTCTAATTCCACGTAAACAAAGTAGAATGTCACTATTTCCCATTTCTGAAATATATTCAGCAGAAAATAGAAATTCTTGCAAAGTAGAATTAAATCCACGCTTAAGTAACACTGGTTTCTTCTTTTGTGCTGTAATTCTACCAACTTGCTTCAAAAACTCGTAAGACATCATATTCTTACTTCCAACTTGAACTATATCAATTAAATCGATATACTTTTCTAGTTGATTACTATCCATAACTTCAGAAACTACTTTCATACCATACTTATCAGCAGCATTTTTCAAATAGTGCAAACCATCTTCTCCTAATCCCTGAAAAGATTTTGGAGATGTTCTTGGCTTGAAAGCTCCACCACGAAGGTGATTAATACCTAATTTATTTAATTCAAAAGCAATATCATAAATTTGCTCTTGAGATTCTATTGAGCAAGGTCCTGCAATTATATATTGATTATTTTTTTCTAAGTTTAACATTTAAAAATAAAATTCTAATTATAAAATTTAACAAATTTAAGGAAATTTCTCGAGGTATTATTCATATAAATAATTTAGTTAAATTCTATTAATAAAAATGCCGCTTTTTGAATAGCGGCATTTTAAAGAAATCATTAATAAAAAGATAAATTATGCTTTTTTCTTTTTTTCTTTATCTTTAGCTTTTTCGATAGAGATTCTTTTACCTTTGATAGTATTTCTTTTCATAGCATTTAATACTTTTTCAACGTGTTCAGCTGAAACGTCTACATAAGTAAAATCTTTGAAAATATCAATCATACCAATTACTTTACCTGGCAATCCTGATTCTCCAGCAATAGCTCCAACGATGTCGCCTGGTCTGATACGGTCATTCTTACCAATATTCAAGAATAATCTTACCATTCCTTCTTCGCCACCTTCAGGTCTATCACCACCAAATTTTGAACGTCCTCTTTCTCCTCTGTCGCCTCTATCTCCTCTGTCACCTCTATCGTACCTGTCGCCTCTATCTCCTCTGTCTCTACCATAAGCACTAGCATTTAAATCATCAGCCAAATTAGTGAATTTTTTAGCTTCACCATCTGAAATATATTTAAATGCAGCAGCAGCTATGCTCATAACGTCATACTCTTCAGTTAAATCAATAACTTGCTCTTTATATTGAGTAAGATTATCACTTTTTAGACTTTCAATTATAATAGTTTTAAATTTCTCTGATTTTTGCTCTTTAATATCTCTTAAAGTTGGTACATCTTTACGTTTGATTTTACTCTTTGTAAATTTTTCGATAAATTTCAATCTATCGTATTCTCTAGCATTCATCAAAGTATAAGCAATACCTTCTTTTCCTGCTCTACCGGTTCTACCAATTCTATGAACATAAGATTCTGGATCTTCTGGAATATCATAATTGATAACGTGAGTAATGCCTTCAATATCCAAACCTCTTGCAGCCACGTCAGTAGCAATCAAGAAATCAGTTCTACCATTTTTGAATTTATTAAGAGTTTTCATTCTGATAGCTTGGCTCATATCTCCGTGAATTCCTTCAACTGAATATCCTAAAGCTCTTAAACCATCAGTTAATTCATCTACGTTCTTTTTAGTTCTACAGAATACAATTGATGGTCCCATTTTTTCGGCATCAATAATTCTACAGAAACTATCAAATTTCAATGTTTCTTTTATTTCAAAATAATACTGCTCGATTAATTTAACAGTCATCTCCTGAGGAGTGATTGCAACTAATTCTGCTTCATTTAAAAATCTTGAAGCTAATCTTTTGATTCTTTCAGGAACAGTTGCAGAGAAAAGCATTGTTTGTCTATCTTTTGGTGTTTCACTTAAGATATCTTCCACATTTTCGATAAATCCTAAGTCAAGCATTTCATCTGCTTCATCAAGAACAACCATTTTAACGTGAGATAAATCTAAAGTACCTCTTCTAATGTGATCTAGAATTCTACCTGGAGTACCAACAACAATATGAACTTGAGATTTCAAAGTTCTTAATTGTCTTTCGATATCCATACCACCATAAAGTGATAATTCTTTTAATTTTTTATATTTACAAATTTTAGCCATTTCAACTGTAACCTGCATAGCAAGTTCACGAGTAGGAGTTATAACTAAGGCTTGCACGCCTCTATTTCCGTGCTGAACAATTTCAGCGATTGGAATACCAAAAGCAGCTGTTTTACCTGGACCTGTTTGAGATTGAACAATAATGTCTTTCTTTTCCAATAATTTTGGAATAACAGCAGATTGCACTGAAGTAGGATTTTCAAATCCCATATCGTGAATCGCTTTTAAGGTTTCTTTGCTAAGCTTTAAGTCTTCGAATGTTAAGTCTATATTCATTTAATTTTCGTTAGTTTGATGGTTTATAAAAATAACCATCAAAGAATGATTTAAAAACAGTTTTTATTTCAGATAATGTTTTTGCCCTAAAAAGCCATTTAATTAAATAACCAAATGGGCGAATGAATTTTACTGCAAAATTACCATGCATCTTATCTATGGCTATTATATTTCTGATAATATAGTAATTTTTCCAGGAAAATTCTTTAGTCAAATCAGGAACTGGCAACTGCCTATTCAATTTTGCCGATTTAACTATCACAATGTTTGCTTTTATTTTTGCAGCTCTGATGAAATATTCCGAATCATCAGCAAAAATAAAAAAGTTATGCATAGGCAATCCGATTTTTTCTATGACTTTCCTGGGTATCACAGGTCCCTCAAAAGTTATCCCTACAGCCGGAATTACTTCTTGATTTAGGTCTTTATCTGAAATAATACTCTTCCAAATTCCTTTAAATGGATTTGTCAAATTAAATTCAAGCGTGTCATTAAAAAATACTTTTTGCTCATTGGTGAATCTCAAAGGAGTCCTGATTGTATTGTCGTCAAAATTACCAATTAATTTTTCTAAACAATCTGGCTCAGGAATCACATCATCATCCATAGTCCAGATCAAATCATATCCTTTATCGTAAGCGGCTTTAAAGCCCGTATATTGTCCACCGGAAGAACCGGTATTTGGCTGAGTAATTATTGTAATTCCTTCTTGTGAATTAAGCCATTCCAAAGTTCCATCAGAGGATGAATTATTAATAACAAATATTTCGTCTGGAGGCACTGTCTGAGATTTTATGGCGAGCAAAATCTTTTTTAGTAATTCCAAACGGTTAAAAGTAATTAATACGCTTCCTACAGTTTTCTTCATTTAGTCTTAATCTCGAATACATCATACAATTTACCACTGATTAGCAAGTCATTTAAAAGCAATAAACTTTCTTTATGAGATGGAATCAATAAATACTCCAAAGCTTGTTCAAGTTTCAACCATTTATAATCAGAATGCTCTTCTGAGATAGTAACTTCTTCACTGTCAATTATTTCAAATGCAAAGCAAGGAGAAAAATTTACAGTATTTCTATTATAATTAAAAAATTGCGCTAAATACGGTAAGTTAAATATTTTCAAATAGTTGAGCGAAGTTTCTTCCTTTAATTCTCTTAAAACGGTCTGCAAAGCGGTTTCATCATTATCAATTGTTCCGGTAATGCATTGCCAAACATTTGCGTAGACGATTTCCTCGGCACTTCGTTTTAAAATTAAATATTCTAGAGCAATATTTTTTTTTCTGAAGGCGTGAGCCATAATTGTATTACATAAAAATTGTACCATTATTAGATATATTTCTCAATAAATTCAACTAAATTCTGTTTATCACAACTCCAATTATATTTAATTTTATATGCATTATAAGCTTTTTTGCTATATTCCTCCAAATTAAGCTTAGCAATACTTATTAATGCTTCTTTTACTTTTTCTGGCGTGTTCAAATCGTAACAAAATCCTGACTCTGTTTCACTAATAATTCTCTTTAATGGTAAAGCTTCTGAAACTAAAACTGGTTTACTAAAAGCAAAATAATCGAAAATTTTATTATGTATTGTATAATTATTAAAATCATTAATTTCATAAGGTAAAACTCCTATATCAATATCTGATAAATGCTTTCCTAAATCTTCGAATTTATACTTCCCTAAAAACTTAACCTTGTTAATATGATTGCTATTATTCACAAGAGAATTATATTCATCAAAACAATCACCATCACCAATTATTCTAAATTCAATATTATCAAATTCATCGCAAGCTAAAAGAAATCCTTTTAGAAAAATTGAAATACTTTTATCACCCGTTAAAAATCCGTGATGACTAAAAACAATTTTGTCTTTTGGGGTTAATGGCAAATACTCATTCTTATAAGTTGGAGTATTATGAATAACTTTCATTTCATTCTGATTGAAATTATATTGATTTTGGAGTCTTTCATTTTGTTCGTCACAAACGGTAATGACACCATCCATTAAGCGAACACCCCTTTTTTCATTAGAATCAGCAACCTTAAAATGATGAATTAATGTTTTCCATATAAATGAATCATTATATTTTTTCCATAATTTCATTGCTGCAGGATAATTCTCAGCCATATCCATTAAAACAGGAATATTATATTTTTTTGCTAATTTCCCTGAGATTTCACTTAACATTATCTCTCTGCAAATAATCAAATCAGGTTTGATTTCTTCAATTAACTTCTCTAATTCATTAGACCAAAATGGATTAATTGGAAGTGGTTCAAAAAATATTCTTTTTTTACCAAATCCGACTCTTCTAATATTAACACCATTTAGTATTTCATTTTGTTGAGGTTCTCCACCCCATCTGCAAGCAAGAAAAACATTATAACCAGAATCGAATAAAGAATTACAAATTTTTTCAACCCTCACATCCCAAGGATATTCAGATTTCCAAACATATAGAATTTTCTTACTCAATACTTTTTGTCCTATTTGACTTCATTCTCCCTTTTACAATTTCAATAACTGCAGGTAAAATTGATATTAAAATAATTGCAAAAATTACAATAGTAAAGTTCTTTTTTACAATTGAAATATTTCCAAAGAAATAACCAGCATATATAAAAGATGAACACCAAACTAATCCACCAACAATATTATAAATTATAAATTTTGCATAAGTCATTTCACCTATACCAGCCACAAATGGTGCAAATGTTCTAATAATTGGTATAAATCTAGCTATAATAATCGTTTTTCCACCATATTTTTCATAAAATGAATGTGCTTTATAAAGATATTCTTTTTTTAAAAACTTATAATCTTCTTTAAAGACCTTAGGTCCAATATATTTACCAATTGAATAATTTACTGTATCACCTAATACAGCTGCAACAAATAAAATTATAAAAAGTAAATTTACATCAATAGAACCTAATGCAGCAATTGATCCAGCAGCGAATAACAAAGAATCACCAGGTAAAAATGGAGCAACTACTAATCCAGTTTCTGCAAAAATCACTAGAAAAAGAATTAAATAAGTTAAATTTTGATACTGACCAACAATTTGCTCTAAATATTTATCTAAATGAAGAATTATATCAACAAAATTCTTTAAAAAATCAAAATCCATATTAAACAGATTCCTCCCAAACACCCATATTATAGAATTTTTGTCTTCTTTCTGCTACAAGTTTATTTGAAGGAATATTCTTTAAATCTTCTAGATTCCTTAAAAGAACAATTTTAAGTTTTTCAAACATTTCTTCGTGTGATTTATGAGCACCGCCCAAAGGTTCGCTAACAATTTCATCGATAATTTTATGTTCTAATAAATCAAATGAGGTTAATTTCAAAGCTTCTGCTGCTTGTTCTTTAAAGTCCCAGCTTCTCCATAAAATACTAGAACAAGATTCTGGAGAAATAACTGAATACCACGCGTTTTCGAGCATTAAAATTCTATCACCAACTCCAATACCTAAAGCTCCACCGGAAGCACCTTCACCAATAATACAAATGATTACAGGAACTTTCAATTTTGCCATTTCAAAAAGATTTCTTGCAATAGCTTCGGCTTGTCCTCTTTCTTCGGCTTCAATTCCTGGATAGGCACCTGGAGTATCAATTAGAGTTATAATAGGCTTGTTAAATCTTTCAGCCATTTTAAAAAGTCTAAGAGCTTTTCTATAACCTTCAGGATTAGACATTCCAAAATTACGTACGAGATTCGATTTTGTATCTCTTCCTTTTTGATGTCCAACAACCATTATAGATTGTCCATCAAGTTTAGCCAAATAACCTACAATTGCTTTATCGTCCTTTACTCCTCTGTCTCCGTGAACTTCAATAGCATCATCAAAAACATTCTGAATATAATCAGAAGTAATAGGTCTTTGGGGGTGACGAGCAATCTGAACTCTTTGCCATCTGGTCAAATTGCTGTATATATTTTCTTTCAGTTCAATTACTTTCTTTTCCAAGAATTCGATTTCTGAAGAAATATCTACTAAACTGGTTATCTGTCT
Source organism: uncultured Ignavibacteria bacterium (assembly GCA_903911805.1). Lineage (GTDB taxonomy): Bacteria > Bacteroidota > Ignavibacteria > Kapaibacteriales > UBA2268 > CAIWET01. Next base: position 13,613 of record CAIWET010000221.1, read on the forward strand.
CATTTCATCAATCTTTTTTTCCAATTCTACAATTGGTTTTTCAAATTCTAACGTTACACTAACGCTCATTTATTTCCTGATCAAAAATTTAAAAAATATTTCAAAATCCAATGAAAATGTGAAATTTTTAAGATAAAAATCATTTAAATCATCAATGTTTTTATCATTCAAATTTTCACCTGTCACGTGAATTATTGATAAAAATCCCTCTTTCCAGGCAATTTTATCAGTATTGCTCTTTTTATAAATGCCAATAAAAGACATCTTACCGCTAAAAACGTTTAAGAGCTTTTTAAATTTGTTTTTAACGCTTTTAAATATTATTATTGTAAATGGGGATAAAATTGTAATAAAAAGTATGGATATAATTATATCGAACATTCTTTTGAACAATCTGTTCCTAAATTTATTGATATTTATTTCATCATCCATTGCATTTTTGCCAACTAGTTCATTTATAATATCATTTAATAATATCTCATCTAGTTCTGAAGTCTTGTGGAAACTAACTTTTAGACTGCTATTTTGCAATTTCAAATTTATTAATTCTTTGGTTGAGATTTTTTCATCAAGTACAATAATATCATTCAAATCATTTTCTTTAATAATTTTAGAGATGTAATCTATTCCACCAATAACATTGAGTCCATCATTTCCAGTTGATTTAGAATTATTGGTATTAATTATTCCAATTGGAATTAATTTTTTTTCTTTGGATTCATAAATCGAATTAAGAAGATATTTGAAATTTTTATCAATTCCTAAGAATGCAACTCTTCTTTTTGAATTTTTTCCAATGATCGAATTATATGTTTCCAGTATAATTCTTAGTGATCCTGACCCAATAATAGCAAGTCCATTAGTGATTAAAAGAATTCCTCTGCTAAATGCATATTCATTGAAGAAATAAGTTAATGAAGACAAAAGAAAGAAACTTATTAAATATCCAAAAAATGTATTCTTTACTTTATGATTATTCTCGAAGTATTCTCCAGATATTATCATAGAAATTATTAAAATCAATGATAAAGCTATAAATACAGTGGGATATGCATAATCAGGGAAAGTAAAATAGCCACCAAATCGAAGTTTATTAGAAATAATTAATGAAGAATTTATGATTATCAAATCAAAAAAGATGAATAGTAAATCTTTCGATTGTTTGCTTAAATAGGCTAAAACACTTCTGAAAATTATTCCTAGTTTTAATATTAAGAAAAACAAATATGATTTAGAATAATGCTTTTTTGCAAAAATTTCCATTGCATTATAAAAATGCTTTATTTCGTTTATTGAACTTCTTTTTGTACTTTCGCCTTTAAAATGAATAATTGAAGTTTTATGATAGTAAGAAATTCGAAATCCTGCTTCTTTTGCTCTAAAACACAAATCTAAATCTTCACCATACATAAAGAATGTTTCATCAAATCCATTTAATTTTTCTATTGTTTCAGCTTTTGCAAACATAAATGCACCAATCAATGCATCGATATCATAAGTTTCATCAATATCTCTGAACGTTTGATTATATCTTGCAAATAACTTGCTTTTGGGAAATAAAGTTTGGAGTCCAAATAATTTTGTAAATGATGCCCAGGGAGTTGGGAACCCCCTGCGACATGCTAATTGAAATGATCCATCTGCATTCAAAACTTTGCAACCTGAAATTCCAATATCTGGATTTTCATCCATATATATTTTCATTGTTTGCAATGTATCATCTTGCAAAAGTGTATCTGGATTAAGAATCAAAATATATTTACCTTTTGATTCTTTAAATCCAACATTATTTGCTTTTGAAAATCCAAGATTTTCGCTTAAAGAAATAAATTTGACTTCCTCAAAAAGTGGTTCTAATGATTCTACACTATTATCAGTAGAATTATTATCAACTACAATTGTTTGGATTTTTAAATTCTCAGATGCTTTTCTGATAGAAAGCAAGCATTGATATAAATAATCCTTAACATTATAATTTACAATTACAATTGAGATATCAAATTCGTAACCTTTCAAATATTCTTTCCTAATTATTTTACTTATTTAATATAATTGGTTTAATAATCTCTGTTTTTCCAACATTGATTTTTACAAAATAATTTCCTGATGCAATTTTGCTTGAAGGATAATAAGTAAATAAATGCATTCCGATTCCTTTAAATCCATCAAATACATTAAATACGTTATTACCTTGTAAGTCAATTATATTAATTTTAGTTTTAATATCTTTATTGATATATAATCTAATATTAACTGCTTCAGAGAATGGATTTGGATAAATTTCCAAGCTTTCAGTTTGTAAATCTTCAACATCTGAATTATCATCTCTAATTTTGAAATTCCAAACTTCGCTCCAAGGACTCATTCCAAAATCATATTTTCCTCTGATTCTCCAATAATATGTAGCACCGAATTCCAATTTCGGAGTTTCCAAAGTTAAATTGGTTAACGAATCAACTATATTTAATGTTCCAGTAAAGTCTGATTGCTTTGCATATTGCAATTCATAATATTTTGCACCCGTTAATTTATTCCATTCTAATGCAATGATTTGAGGCATTTTGTCTGTTAAGCTGGCTGGGTATTTCAATGTAGGTTTATCTAAATTAGTAGAAAAATTCCAAACTGAAGACCATAAACCAGATAAAGTATTCTTTTTGAATTTTACTTTCCAATAATATGTTGAATAGTGATTCAAATCTTTTAATGAATAATTTGGTGTAGTCAAGTTTGAATCATTTACTAATATATTCTTAAAACCAATATCGCTTGCTACCATTAAATGATATTTAGTAGCATCAGCATTAGACTTCCAAGAAAAATCAACTGATAATGCTAGATCTTTTGATGCATCTGGTGGACTAATTAAAGTTGTTACATCCATAGATGTTGTAAAGCGCCAAATATCAGAATAATCACTATAACCTTCACTATTGAATGCATATACTCTCCAATAATAAGTTGTATTTAATTCAAGAATTTCAATTACGTGCTTATTCATTTGATTTGCATTTCCAGCGAATATTTTGGTATTAAATTCTTCATCAAGTGCAACCTCAATAAAGTAATTTGTTGCTGTTTTAGTTGTATCCCAAGTAAATGTTACATTCTTTTGTTCGCCATAACTTCCATTTTTCGGAGAAATCAAAGTAACTGGTTTTAAAGTTGTTTTAAATTTCCAAGTAGCTGACCAATCAGATTTTGTAACAGGAGTTACAGCATAAACTTTCCAATAATATTGAGTTAATAATTGCAAATTAGTTGCTGAATAAATTGTATCATCAACCATTTTATTATTCACTACTAAATTGGTTGCAAATGTAGAATCAGTTGAAACTGATAAATAATACTGTCCTGCTCCATTTACTTTTTTCCAAACAAAGTCAACTGCTGTTTTAAGACCAGTTGTACCATTTTTTGGAGAAATTAATGTTGGAGGAGCCATAATTGTGTAAAACATTCTTTCTTCGCTCCAATTACTTAAAGCTGAATTCATTTTTGCTCTAACTCTCCAAACATAAGGCTGATTAAAATCTAAAGTAGTCATTAATTTCCAAGTTGTATCAGCAATAACATAATCTTCAATAATATTTGAAAAATCAGTTGTATTACTTATTTGGAATTCATACATGTCTGCATATTTTGATTTATTCCAATTAAATCTTGGATTAACAGTAACTCCAGCTGAATCTTTTTTCAAATTTATTAATGTAGGTTTTGGCAAGTCATTTGATTCAATACCTTTGTAAGTTGAAACGCCTGTTAAGAGCATCAATCCACTTTGATTCATAACAATTGATTCAATATTTCTATGGGAAATACCAGAAACAACAGGTACCCAGGTAGCGCCATCATCACTTGTTTTTACTAAATATGGATATTTATTATCAATAGAGGCATAAATATTTCCAGATTTTGTTATTTGTAATTTCTTAGCTGCAGTATTTGTTGCATTTGCCGCATAAGAAATCCAGGTTGTTCCAGTATTAGTTGATTTTTTTACTCCTTCTGAAGAAGCTATCCAAAGTACATTATTTTTATCGACTTTAGCATCAGTAACTTCTATATTACTTCCAGTAATTGCTAACCAAGTCGTACCATCATTTGTTGTTTTACCAAGTCCAGCTAATAATTGTCCAAAAACAACCCCATTTGCATTTATTGTTAAGAAATTCCCTGGATTAGCACAACTAGCAGCTGTTCTTGCCCAAGTTATTCCACCATCCGTAGATTTCATAATGGTTCCGTGAGTAGTAGTTTTTGGATCAGAAGTTCCTGCTGGAGCCCAACTTGCTTCAATAAACATTGTTCCTGAGGGTTTAACAGTAATTCCAAAAAATGAAGTATCTGTTTTTGATATAATTGCAGTCCAATTTAAACCATTATCGAGTGATTTATATATATAACCTTTCATTGACATACCTGATGTATTTGCTGATGCAAACAGATTTCCTGAGCTATCTTTAGCCATAAATTGGACGATTGTTCCTGATAATAATGGAGTTGGAGACCAAGTCATTCCAAGATCGGTTGACCTTAACATACCATTATCACCATTTGCAACATATATATTATCATCAATAAATGCTAATGTCTTATAGCCAGTATTTACACCTAAATTTTTATATCCCCAGTCATAACCCAAATTATCCATAGTTCTTAAAAATCCGGAATATGGTTGAAGTGCATAATATTGAGTTCCTGAGGCTAATTTCAAATCATTAACTCCATCATAATTTTGCCAAGGACTTCTCCAGTTTTCATAAGTTAAATCATATCTCCAAATGCCAATATCATTTGTACCTACAAGTACAGCATCAGTTTTAAATCCAGCAATAGCTGTAATATTCTTTGGAGAATTTGTACGATGATATGAAATCCAATCAGCTCCACCATTGATTGATACATAAACTCCAGAGCCTTGAGTTCCAACATAAACTTGATTTAAACTATCCATATAAAAACAAGAAATAGTCGCTGTGTCAAGTCCTGGTGAGGAATGATACCAAGATTCACCTTTATCTGAAGATTTAAATATTCCACGATTAGAAGTTCCAGCTAAAATAACATTATCATTAAAAGCTATCATAGATGTTACATCTCTATAAGTCAATCCTACATTTTTTTCATTCCAGATTCCACCAGAATTCTCAGACAAATAAATTCCACCACCTTGAGTACCAACCCAAATGTCACCACTTGGAGATACTGTGATTGCTTTAATTATATTGGCATTTGGTTTATTGAAAACAATAGACCAATTAGATCCATTATTTGTTGAGCGATAAAGACCAAAGCCATAAGTTCCAGCGTATAAATAACCATTATTGCCAATTGCAAGAGTAGTTATGAACTTGGTGGATAATCCAGTATTTATATCGAAAAACGTTGTTCCAGCGTCAGTTGTTTTCTTAATTCCTGATCCCCAACCACTTACGATTATATATCCAGTAGGACTAATAACCATTGATTTGGCTTCTGTATATAAATAAAATGGAATATTGCTAAACATATTCTCACTTTTAATATCTTTAATTGTAAATACTAATATCATTGCAATTAGCATAGTGCGAATTAAGTATATTTTTCTCATAAAAATCCTAATTTAATTTTTTATTAACTTTAACTATAACAAAAATATCAAATAAAAGTTTCTTAAACAATATTTATTTTTTTTATTTAAACATTTTTGTTAATTTTGTAATTCGTATTAAATGGCAAAAGGGAAAAAGTACTGCTCCCCCCAGCCGATATTTATTAAAACATTATGGAGATAAAATGCCAAGAAGTGTCAACAAAGTAGCAGCCCACAGACGTCGCAGGAATTTCATGAAACTTGCAAAAGGTTATTGGGGCAAAAGAAAAAATGTTTGGTCCATAGCCAAAAACCACATTGAAAAAGGTCTTCTTCACGCGTATAAAGGAAGAAAACTCAAAAAACGTTCATTCAGAAGACTTTGGATCGTTCGTATCAATGCGGCCGCAAGATTAAATGGTACTACATATTCTAGACTTATTCATTCTTTGAATATCAACAATATCATTATCAACAGAAAAGTTCTTGCTGACTTAGCTATGAATAAACCTGAATTATTTGCTGCTATCGTAAAAAGAGCAACTAAATAATATCTGTTAATTTATAACAAGTGGTTGATTGCCAAATTCTTTTTTGAATGACAGCTCAACCACTTTTTTTTTTGGAGAAAATCGAATGAAAACTATATTAATTACTGGCGCATCCAAAGGGATTGGAAAAGCTTTGGCTCAAAAATATGGAAAAGAAAAGAATCATTTAATACTTTTAGCTAGAAATGAAGAAGAATTATTGAGTTTGTCCCAGGAAATTATTTCTTTTGGCGGGAAAGCTGAATTCTTCATCTGCGATGTATCGAATAAAAATGAAATAAAATCTGTTTTAGATAAAATTTTAGCAAGTAATAAAATTGATTTAGCAATTCTAAATGCTGGAATTTCTCTACATTCTTATTTTGATGATTTTGATTCTGAAAATTTATTAAGTCAATTCAATACAAATGTTTTTGGCGTTATGTACTTTATAGAAATTTTAATTCCTTATTTCAAAAAAATGGGTGGTGGAACTATTGCAGCCGTGAGCTCTTTAGCTGAAGCTAGAGGATTGCCAGGAAGCTCAATTTATTGCAGTACTAAAATTGCTTTATCTCATTTATTAGAAGCCGCTAGAGTAGAGCTTAAACAATTTGGAATTAAAGTAATTACAATTAAACCTGGATTTGTAAAAACTCCAATGACGGATAAAAATCATTTTAAAATGCCATTGTTAATTTCAGCAGAAGAGTCGGCTGATATTATTACTGATGGCATTGAAAAAGGAAAACGAATTATCGCTTTCCCAAAGCAAATGGCTTTTTATTCCTATTTAGGGAAAATAACACCTTCATTTATTTTTGAAAAGCTAATCTCTTTTTCGTTAGATAAATTAAAGAAATAAATTCTTTATTTTTCCGTTAGAATTTTTAGTAATTTTTTTATATTTTTAGAGATTCAATGAAAGTACAATTAGACCCAAATCAAATAAATTTAAGAATGCTATTTTCTGTAAAGGATATCTTGCTTTCGCGTGGTTTTGAAATGATTTCTGAAAATTCAAATGAAAGTACTTTGGTTTCTGGAATTAACCTTGATGATGAAAGGTATTATAATCTAATTGAATTACAATTTAAAATCTTTCATTCTACATTACTTAGAAAAGAATTATTGAAATTTATTGAACATAAAGTTCAACCAAGTAGTAAGTTGGTAAAGGAATTAATAAATTCAACTTATTTCAAGTCCGAAAGACATCTTTTTTCTAATACTTTCGAATGGTTTATTGGTGAATTAATGGTAAGAAAATTCAAAGCATTCTCATATTCATTTGGTGCAACAATTGACGAAATTTTAAGAAATAGTGACGATGGAAATTCTGGTGATTATGATACTTTAGTTGTTCAACGAAATACAAATCTTGTATATTTTGAGTGCAAAACTGGTAAGTTTGACCGTAGAGCCATTATTAAAAGTATTGAACGAAGCATATCACTGCACACAGAATTTCTTGTATTTTTTATTATGGATAATATTAATGAATCTCAATTATCAGATTGTTTAATCAAAGCTGATTATCCTAATTATAATACCCCAAAATTATTAAAACTAAATATAAAATCTTCTGATGTTTTTATTTATAAATGGCATAATTGCTATTTTGTTTCTGCAGATGATTTTATTGAAGAACAATTGAGTACTGTATTAAGAATTAATCAGGCACGAAAGATTATCAAATTCTATGATTCAGATATCGATAATGACTTATATAGTAAAATCGGTTATCACGTAGAAGAAATCTAAAAAAAAAGCAAGTCATCTGACTTGCTTTTTATTAAATATTTACATTTTTTTATTCAATAAAGAAAATCAAATACAAATCTTCTTGAACGTGAACTGATAATTCTTCTTTAATCTCAAATTTAATATTATCAAGTTTCAATCCATTATTTAATAAACACAAA
>CAIWET010000222.1 GCA_903911805.1 uncultured Ignavibacteria bacterium
CGTAAATAAGTTTAAAAAATTGCAAAAAACGGTTATTGCTTTTCAATTCCACTTTTTAATTTAAAAAAAATCCCCAATTTCATAATTAAAATTGGGGATTAAAATAAAAATATTTTTCAAAATGAATTATTCTTTTTCAGGAATTCTCATTTTATAGAATGATCTCCATACGAAATATAATGCTACTGCTAAAAATCCAACGCCAATATATGTTGCTGAATTTCTAAAATCAGGAGAAATTGCAATTTCCATTGCTAATAAACCAAATAATGTTGTAAATTTAATGATTGGATTTAATGCAACTGAAGAAGTATCTTTAAATGGATCTCCAACTGTATCACCAACAACGCAAGCGTCGTGTAATGGAGTACCTTTTTCTTTTAAATCAACTTCAACTACTTTTTTAGCGTTATCCCAACATCCACCGGCGTTTGCCATAAATAATGCTTGGAATAAACCAATAACTGCAATTGCAATTAAGTAATGGACAAACAATGAAACTGGACCAGCTAAATTGATTAATGCAGCTTTGTCCATTCCTGGAACAACACCTGCTGGAGCAGCCATAAATGCAAATGCTAATGCAAATGAGAAAACTGCGATAAAGATATTAAACATACCTTTTTGAGCATACTGAGTACAAATTTTAACAACTTCTTTTGAAGTTTCAACTGAAGCTTTTAAATCTGCGTTTTCATCTAAATTGATATTTCTTTTGATATATTCAACTGCTTTGAATGCACCAACTGAAACTGCCTGAGTAGAAGCACCAGTAAACCAATAAATAACTGATCCACCAGCTAATAAACCAAGGATTGACCAAGGATTTAAAATATTCAAAATTGTTTCTGGTTCAATTCCTAATGTTGATTTGATAACTAAAATCAATGAGAAAATCATTGTTGTAGCACCCACAACAGCTGTACCAATTAATACTGGCTTTGCCGTTGCTTTGAATGTATTTCCAGCACCATCATTTTCTTCGAGATAATGTTTTGCTTTTTCGAAATCTGGTTTGAAACCAAAATCTTTTTCAATTTCTTTAGAAATATTAGGTAAAGTTTCAATCAATGATAATTCATATACTGATTGAGCATTATCTGTAACTGGTCCATAACTATCAACTGCGATTGTTACTGGTCCCATACTTAACATACCAAATGCTACTAAACCAAATGCAAAGATTGAAGAGAATACCATTACGTCAGGAGAAATATTCTTACTTGTTAAATATGCACCTAACATCAATACGAAAAATACCATTCCTTTCCAGAATGCACTGAAATTACCTGCAACGAAACCTGCTAAAACTACTAAAGATGCTCCACCTTCACGACCAGCATTAACCACTTCTTTAACGTGAGCTGATTTTGGTGATGTAAAGATTTTAGTAAATTCAGGAATTAAAGCGGCACCTAATGTTCCGAATGAAATGATTGTTGATAAAACCCACCATAAAGAAGGATGTGCTAAACCAATTTTGGAGTTTGCTCCGATTAATACGCTACTAATTACGAAAGTTACGATAATTGATAATATTGAAGTAATCCAAACAAGATTTGTTAATGGTTGTTCAAAATCTAAATTTTCTACTTTGCTATATTTAGCATTAGATAAGCCTTTATTAATATAGAAAGAGACGATAGATGTAATAATCATAAGAATACGCATTACAAATATCCAGCTCAATAATTCCATTTGGAAGCTAACGTCTTTTACAGCTAATACGATAAAGCTGATTAAAGCTACACCTGTTACGCCATAAGTTTCAAAACCATCAGCTGTTGGTCCTACTGAATCACCAGCATTATCGCCAGTACAATCAGCGATTACACCAGGATTACGAGGATCATCTTCTTTAATTTTGAAAACTACTTTCATTAAATCAGATCCAATGTCAGCAATTTTAGTGAAAATACCGCCAGCAATTCTAAGTGCTGATGCACCTAAAGACTCGCCAATTGCAAATCCAATAAAGCAAGAACCTGCTAATTCGCCAGGAATGAATAAAAGTATGAAAAGCATCATAATTAATTCAACGCAAATCAATACAACACCGATTGACATACCTGCATCTAGTGGAATGTTCAATAATTTTAATGGATTTCTTTCTAAAGAAGAAAATGCCATACGGCTGTTTGCTAAAGTATTCATTCTGATACCAAACCAAGCAACACCGTAAGAACCTAATATTCCAACTACTGTCCATAATAAGATTAATGCAACACCACCAAAATTGTTATGTTGTAAAAATCCGAAATAAAATGCCACACAAGCAGCAATAAAAACAAAGAGAATCGCAATGAATTTTCCTTGTTGAATCAAATATGTTTTACAAGTTTCAAAAATTGTATTCGAAACTTCTAACATACTGCTGTGGGCTTTCAATTTCTTCAAGTGAACATATTGATAAAACCCAAAAACTAATCCCAATAAACAGATTACCATACCCAACATCAATAAGTTTGATTGAGTACCATCTAGTGTTGGAATTTTTAAATCAGCTTCTGAGGCGTATGCTTTTGTAGAAAGCAAAAAAGTGCCAAATAAGCCAAGTGCTTTTAATAATTTTAAACGCATAGCTTTACCTTTAAAAAATTTTGAAAATATAA
>CAIWET010000223.1 GCA_903911805.1 uncultured Ignavibacteria bacterium
GCATTTAATAGAAGAAGACCTGTCTCGACAAAGATAATAATTCCACCATCGATTTTCCCCTCCTTTTATAAGGAGGGGTGGCAAAACGTGTATTTATGCACGTTTTGACGGGGTGGTCACTTTTTAAAGCCTGTAAATTTAACGTAGATTCCTGCTTTTGCAGGAATGACATACAAATTATTTAACGCGATCCTTCACTTCGTTCAGGATGACAGCAATTGAAGAAAGACGTTCGTCAGTGCGTCTCGACAAAGATAATAATTCCACCATCGATTTTCCCCTCCTTTTATAAGGAGGGGTGGCAAAACGTGTATTTATGCACGTTTTGACTTAGGTGGTCACTTTTAAAGCCGATAAATTTGACATAGATCCCTGCTTTTGCAGGAATGACAAAATTCTTTGAAAATCCCCACTTCGACAAGCTCAGTGCCTCGCCTTGCCCCCATTGAAAAATGGGGCAAAAGAGAAATTAATCAATTCCTAATAAGCAATTCTTACTTCTTTTACATCTGGTAGTTTCATTTTTAAAATTCGTTCAACTCCACCTTTAAGAGTTTGAGTGGCTCCTGCGCAACCAGCACAAGCTCCTGCTAATGACACATATACAATGCCTTCATCAACTTTTTTTAAATTGATAATTCCACCGTCTGCTTCTATGTATGGTCTGATATCTTTTTCAATAATTTCGTCTGCTTCAGTATATAAAGCTGCATCTGTAATAGCCATAAAAAACCTCTATTTCATTTTTTCAAATTTCTATTATGCAATTTAATACTTATTTTCAAAAAAAAGAAATAAAATAAAATGAATTACCCTTTATTTTACGTCTTAATTAATTTTATTATGCAAACAACACCAAAATCTCTAAGACTTCAAGTAGGAATTTTCGGCAGAACAAATGTTGGAAAATCCTCAATTTTAAATTTAATCGCAAATCAAGATATAGCAATTACTTCTAATGTACCAGGAACAACTACTGATGTGGTAGAAAAAGCATTTGAGCTCTTACCTCTCGGTCCAGTCACTTTTTTAGACACTGCAGGGATAGATGACATTTCAGAGCTTTCTGAGCAACGAATTCAGCGAACCTTTAAAATTTTGGATAGAGCTGAAGTAATTGTTCTTGTAGTGGAACCAAATATTTGGACAAATTTCGAAAAGGAACTAGTCCAAAACATTCAAAATAGAAAAATACCTTTTATCATTCTAATTAATAAATGCGATTTGGAAGTTTGTTCAGATGAATTCTTGAAAAATTTGAATTCATTAACTTTTAGAGTTATTCAACTTTCTGGAACTGATTTTGATAACAGAGACAAATATGTAAATGCTATTAAATTTTCATTAATGGAAATTAGTCCAAAAGAATTTGTTCAGCAATTGCCTATCTTAAGAGATTTGATCCCCCCAAAAGGATTGTGCGTATTAATAACTCCGATTGATTCAGAAGCACCAAAAGGAAGAATAATTCTTCCTCAGGTACAGGCTTTAAGAGATGTACTTGATGGTGATGCAATTTCAATTGTTGTTAAAGAGCACGAATATCCATTAATTTATTCAATGTTGAATAAAAAACCTGATTTGGTGGTTTGCGATTCACAAGTAGTTGACCTAATGGTTGCAAATACTCCAGATGACGTTAATTGTACAACTTTTTCTATACTTTTTGCAAGAGTAAAAGGTGATTTGGCTGAAGAAGCCAAAGGAGCACTAGCAATAGATACATTAAAAAGTGGTGATAGAATTTTAATGGCTGAAGCTTGCAGCCATCATTCTATGGAAGACGATATTGGAAGAGTAAAAATTCCAAGGTGGTTAGCAAATTATCTTAAAGAAGATGTGATTATTGACCATGTCCATGGGAGAGATTACCCAGAAAACCTTAAAGATTATAAATTGATTATTCATTGTGGCGCTTGTATGTTAACACGAAATGAGAAGTTAGTAAGAATTCAAAAAGCAAAAGAAGCAGGTGTTCCAATTACAAATTATGGTTTAGCTATTTCGCATATTCACGGAGTTTTAAAACGTGTACTTTCTCCTTTTACTTTTACAGAATAATAAAATTAGATAATATCTAAATTATTTTCCACCAAAAACTACACCTAAAGTCAATGTAAAGTAGTTTTTATCTGGTTCATTGTCAACTTTGCCAATTAAATTTGCAAAATGATAAATGCCTTCTAAATTTAAATTGATAACTTTAAGGTCAAAATCGACTCCAGCTCCTATTGATGCACCCACTCTAGTATTAGTTGGATTTAGAGGATTTGATATATCCAAATTTAATGGAATAGAAACTCCGTTATATTTATAATCAACACTATTTTGAATTATATTATATGACAATTCACCTGTTGCATATAAACCTAAAACGTTTCTTATTAAATATAAATTTGCACCAACTGAAATTGGAATTATATTCTGATTTGAACCTAATAGAATTGTATCTATACCAGTACCTGCAGTATTCGGAACCATTATTTTCAAATCTGTTTGAGGAAATCTATTCCACATAAAACCACCTGTGAACATAAATTGCTCACCAACTGGCAATCTCAATTTTGCTCCAATATTATAACCAGTTTTTGCGGATTCAAAAATATAGTTCTTGGAAATATCTGTAAGTTTCATATTTGAATTATAAATATCTGCTACTTTGTCAGAAGGAGTTGATAATCCACCAAGAAAAACGAATCCCAAATCTGCTTTAGCATTCACTGATGCAAACATTATCGCCAAAACAATTAACACTCTTTTCATTTTTATTGCCTTTTACTTAAACATTTTCAAAGTTTCTACGTTTTAATGAACGTATTATATTTATACGTGTTGTAAAAAATATAGTTTCAATTAATTATGGGGGAATCTATGGCGATTTTAGGAAAAAGAGTATTATTATTTTTATCTTTACTATTGATTGGAAATTCTGCATTTGCTCAGAATAATTCATCATTAGGATTTTGGGGTAATGGTGCTTTGAATATGCATAATCACGATTTAATGATTAATACCACTAAATTCAATGGAAATACAAATTATCTGAACGGTGCATTTGGCTTTCATTATAATTATAAAATCAATGATATGTTTGTGCTTTCGGGCAGAGCTGGATTGAATTTTTTAGGAGCAAATCTTGATTCGGGAACAAGTCAAGTTGATTTATCAATGATGAATCTTGAATTAACTCCAGCTGTTCAAGTTTATAATTTAATTCCAGTGAATAATTTATACTTACTTGGTGGATTAGAAATAGGTTTACCTATTGGTAATACTTACGCATTTAATTCCGCTGCCACCAATGATTTATCAACTAAACTCAGAGTAGGTTTAGCTTTAGGAGTAGGATATGATTATCAACTAAACAATAATTGGAGTATTTCTCCTGAAGTAAGTTTCAGATTCGGCTTGAATGATGTTATCAATTATACTTCAACTGCATATTCTGGTACCGATGGCATTGACCAAATCAGATTTGGCGTTAATATTACTTATCATTTCAAAGATGAAGAAGTAATTAAAGATAATGTAATAAAAGATGAAGGTCCAGCTGATTTAAAAATTGGTTTTGGAGAAGTTAAATACTACGATAATGCTGGAAAATCTTATCCTTTAGAAAAAGTAAAATTAGAGGATTTTCAATATACAGAGCAATTCCCATTAGTTCCTTATGTATTTTTTGATGAGAATTCAGAAAAACCTAATACTAAAACTACTATATTGGCTCAAGAGCCTAAAACAGGTGAGTTCACAATTAAAACTCTTGAACCTGATGCTGTTTTAATTAATAATAAAACTTTGGATATTATTGGCTCGAGATTAAAAGAATCAACTAATTCTGAATTGACAATTACAGGAACTAATGACAATAAAGCTGAGAAAAAAGATAAGTCTTTATCTTTAAAAAGAGCTGAATGGGCTAAAGATTATTTAGTAAAAAATTACGAAATCAATCCAGATAGAATTAATGTTAAATCAATTGGTTTACCTGAAAAAGCTTCAAGCTCAAATGTTGAAGATGGAATCGAAGAAAACAGAAGAATTGAATTTTCTAGTTCTAATCCAAAAATTCTAGAACCAATTATAATGCAAAGCGAAAATCAAAGATTAGCAAGTCCAAATTTAATTGAATTTGTACCTATCGCCGAATCAAAAGATTCTTTAGCAAAATGGAAACTTGAAATTTATCAGGGTAGCAAATTATTAAGAGAATTTGAAGGAACTGGCAATAGTAAACCATTACAATGGGTAATTTATCCAAATGAATTAATGAATAAACAAGTTCCGGTTGATTATACCTTTACTGCTGAAACTTATAGAGGAGTAAAGAAATCAGCAAATGGTACTGTCCCAACAGAATATTATTCAATTTCAAGAAAGAAATCTGAAGAATTACCAGATAAATCAATTTCAAAGTATAGTTTAATGCTTTTTGATTTTGATAAATATGAAATTTCTGAAAAAGATATGGCTATCATTAACGAATACATTATACCTGCTATCAAGTATAATTCTTCAGTTCAGATTTTTGGCTATACCGATAGAATTGGTGAAGATAAATACAACAAAAAGCTCGCAACACAAAGAGCTGAAGCCGTTAGAGATTTATTAAAAAGTAAAATTAAAACTGCGAATATTGAAGTTATTGGCGTTGGTGAAGGTAATTTTATTTTTGACAACGACCTCCCAACAGGCAGACAATTATCAAGAACTGTTCAAGTTTACGTAAGTACTCCTAAGAATTAAGAACTTTTCTTATAAGTTTAATGTTAGCGTCATTCTAAGAATCAGAATGACGCTTTTTTTATTTAAAATATTTCGAATTCAATAATTAAATTACTAATTATCACGTCAATAATTAATTGGAAATTAATTTGAATATAGAAAATATGAAAAAGATAATATTTTTGCTTTTAGCCAACATTTTAGTAATGAATGCTCAGACATTTGATGATGAAGATATTCGAGATTTGATAAAATGTGGTACTAGCAGAGCTATTAAAGGTCAAAGTATTATTCCCCAAACTTGGGATATTGATATAAACGGCAGACCAATTCTTCTAAAACATATTGAATCGAAAAATGGAAAATTTCTTTTACATTACAATATTGAAGGTGAAAATGCTGTTCCAAATTTAGATTTGAATAATAATTCAATCCCCGACTATATAGATACTGCTTTAGTTGAAATAGAAAAGGTTTTTAGAGTTGAATGCGAAGAATTAGGTTATAACTATCAGTTAAGTGATAGTGGATGGGGTGGTTCTAATGCAACAGATATTTATTTCCTAGAAATGGGTAAAGGAGAAATTGGTTCAACATCTTATGGTTTTACATTGCCTGATTTAGAAATAGCTGGTTCAAAAAATTCGAATCCTCGATTCACATCTCATATATTAGTTGATAATGACTTTTCACCTAAAGATAGCACAATCAAAACTGATGGCACTAGAATGCAAACCTTTTTTACAACTGGAGCTGACGGCCTTAGAGTAACTTTAGCCCACGAGTTTCATCACGTAGTGCAGAATATTTATGGGAATTTTGTTGATAATGGGTTATTGCACGAAATGACTTCAACATATATGGAATCAAGAGTTTATCCTGAAATTAAAGATTATTTTCAATATGTAAAAGGGCTTTTTAAAAACTTTTCTAAATACCCATTTGGTTTGGGTGAAACTAATTCTGGTTATAGATATGCAATTTTTGGTATTTATTTAAAAGATAAATTTGGTGATGGAACTTTAAAGCATACTTGGGAATTGTCTTCAAAAGGACTTCACGGCATCGTAGCCTTGGATAGTGCATTAAACTCGAACTTCTCATCAGCTTTCTGCGACTTTGCTTCTTGGTGCTATTACACAGGTAAAAGAACTGGTTTAGGCGAATCATTTAAAGATGCCTCAACCTTTCCAGATTTGATTTTTGAGGAAAAACCGTTTATTTTTGATTCAAAAAATTCTTTTGTTTTTGATTTACTACCTTATGAAATAAAACCCTTTAGAATTATTACTCCAAATAAGTTATTTATAACACACGACACATTAGATTATATTATTACAAGTACTGATTTTGAATATGCGATGATGAACGCATTCAGTACTGACCGTTATAATTTAACAATTTACGATAGTAATCCTAATAATGAATTTTATTTTAATATTCCAAATACAGTTTATTATTTCAATATTGATAATTCAGATTTGAATTGTTACTCATATCATTTGTTCAAGGGGATTAATTCGGAATGCCCGGATTTTGCATTTCCTAATCCTTATGATTTATCATTTGAAGGTATTTCGCTACCAGTTGAATGCTCCATTTTACCAGAATCTCGCGTTCAAGTTGACATTTACGATATTGAACATAAATCAATCTACAGTAAATTGCAACGAGTAGTTGTTACTAATGGCAAAAGAACTGTTTTAATCCAGGATTTCCCAGATAATATTTCATCAGGAAATTATATTTTTATTACTTCGCAAGAAGATAAAAAAATAATCGGTAAATTTTCAATAATCAAAAAGTACTAAATTTTAATTAATTTATAAATTTTACCATTAATATGAATTAAAAATATACCTTGATTTAATTCAGAAATATTTATTCTGTTTTCAGTTAATCTTCCTGATTTAACTTGCATACCATTTACATTAATAATTGAATAATCAAGATTAGTATTTACTTCATTAATCAATATATTGTCCTTTGCAGGATTTGGATAAATGTAATTTTCATTAGAAGCATTGTCTTCAACGCTGTTATATAATCCAGTTGAGAATGAACTTACATAAGACCAATTACTAAAATTACCAGAATTAAGTGCTTTTACTCTCCAATAATATATCGTGTTTGGATTTAATGTATAATTATAATATGGCATTAATGATTCGTTGGTAATTACATTATTTGCAAAAGTACTATCTTCAGAAATCTGAATAATGTACCTTTCTGTACTATTGATGTCATCCCAATAAAATTGTGTTTGAATTGGCACATTTGTAGCTCTATTTTCAGGTATAAGATTTTCAGGTTTAGGCAATTCTGTTAAAAATTCACTAATTTCAGACCAGAAACTACCAGCAACTTTGTTCTTTGCAGATACTTTTGTATAATAAACAGCATTATTTTCTAATCCTGAATAATTAAATTCGTGATTCAATAAATTACTACCATGAATTTGAGGCTCAATAAAAGAGTTTTTCTTAGAAATTAAAATATTATATTGTTCAGCATCTTTTACAGCATTCCAATCAAAATTTCCCTCAACTGGAATACCAGCTTCTTTGTCAAACGGTTTAGTTAAAATTGGTTTATCTAATACCACGCTTGATGCAGTTGTAAAGTTCCAAATTTCAGACCAACTACTTTCTTCAGAACCGATTTTGTATTTAACTCTCCAAAAGTATCGCGTAAAGTTCTTCAATTTTGTTACATTCGCAATATTAGTTGAAATATCATTTACTTCAGAAACAGCTGTTGCAAATGTTATATCTTCAGAGTATTGCATAACATATTGATTAATATTTGGTATTGCAACCCAATTGAAAGGTATGTTTACACTTACTTGCAATTGCTCATTGATTGGAGAAATTAAATCAATTTTAGTGAATTTTGAAGTATAAAATGAATATGTTGAAGACCAGCTACTACTATCAAATTGGCTATATGATTTAACTCTCCAATAATATGTAGTAACTCCAACTAAATCTTTAAAATCAAAACTATTTTGGTTATTAATTATTTCATCAGTTAAAAGATTTGTAAAATCGCCAGATTTAGACAACTGTAATCTATAAGAAAGTGCTCTATTAGATTTTTGCCATTGGAATGTTCCAAAAATATTATGTTCTGAATTATTCTCTGGAGCAATCAATTTAGGTGTAGCAACTGCAACGATATTGTCTGTATTTATTAATCCAGTAAACGACCAATCACTTTCTTTTACACCATTTTGAGCTTTTACTCTCCAATAAACCGTACTATATGCAGGTAATTCTGGAACAACAATTGTAGTTGATGTAATATTATTCAACGTTAATAAATTCTCTGAAAAATCTTGTTTTAGCGAAAACTGTATCAAGTAATTTTTTGTATTCAAGCAAGGTTTCCAATTCATTTTAATATTCATTGCAAAAACGTTTTGTCCATAAGTTGGTTCCAACGTAATTGGTTTTTCTAATACAGTTGTAAATTTATTTGGTTTAGACCAATTATCATCTTCAACGTTATTATTAACTTTAACTCTCCAATAAATAGTTTTGTCGAATTCTAAATTATTAAATACAAAGAAAGTATTAATAATTTTATCATTTTGAGTAATAATACTAGTAAATAGCGAATCATTTGAAATTTGTACGTGATATTTACTTGCTCCTTGGACAAAATTCCATTTTATCATTCCACTATTAACAACATTTATAGAATCGTTAACTGGAAGAACTAATTTTGGCCTTTCGAAATTAGTTTTAAATGTATTTATATCTGACCAATTACTAGTATCAAAAGATCAAGAATTTTTGGATTTAGCAATTAATAATACAAAAGCAGGAACTAGCTTTGAC
>CAIWET010000224.1 GCA_903911805.1 uncultured Ignavibacteria bacterium
AAAATCATACAAAATTAAGGAAAATAGTATTAATATTTTAATTTTTTAATTGCTAATTACTATTTAGCAATATTAATAGCATTTTAAGTAATTTAGAGTAATAAAGTATCGAATTCATTATACCCCATCCCAAACCCCTCCTTGCCAAGAATGTGATTATCAAAATTGATATGTCTAATCTATCTCGGTTTATTTATAAAAAATACCCCTAAAGTTTTTTGTCTAACTTTGGGGGTGCTGTTCATAAAGGTAGACTCCATCAGAAATTAAAGCGGTTACATAGAGCAAATTAAAATGAATTAAAAAAAATACAAAATTAAGATTCAAAGTTGGCACAGCTCCCAATACCCAATACCCAAAACCCAAAACCCAAAACCAAAACCAAAACCCAAAACCCAATACCAATACCAATACCAATACCAATACCAATACCAATACCAATACCCAAAACCCAATACCCAAAACCCAAAACCCAAAACCCAATACCCTAACTAAAACATTTATGCATAAAAATATTCAAAATAATGGTAATTTTGCGATTGTTTGTTATACGTAAATATTGAAAAGTAAATGATAAAAAGAGAATTTGTTATTGGAGATGTCCACGGATGCTATAAAACTCTTCATCATTTATTATTTGAAATCATTAATATTACCAAAAAAGATTCACTTTACTTTTTGGGTGATATAATTGACAGAGGTCCTCAACCGCGAGAAGTAATTGAATTAATCCAAAATATGAAGAAAAGTGGATATAAAATAAGAGTATTAAAAGGGAATCATGAAGATTTATTCCTAAACGCTATGGATTTTATGGACGACACGAACAATTCAAACACTGAACGCTGGCTAGCGATGGGTGGAGCAATTACTACTTACAAATCATTTTCTCAATCCGGATCATTTGAACTGAGAAATATCCACCGTGATTTTTTTAGAAATTTGGAAGATTATATCGTCTTGGAGGATTTTGTGTTATGTCATGCTGGATTAAAATTTACAGATGCTGACCCCTTTAAAGATAGATATTATATGGTTTGGGAGAGAGAACCACAAAAAGTGATTCCTGAAAAAATAGGTTTTAGAAAATTAATCACCGGACATTCACCTAAGACGTTACAACAAATTTTTGATTCTTTAAGTACTAATCACATTTATTTAGATGGAGGTTGCGTACATTATAGAACAAAAGCAGGTATGGGCTATATGGTTGCTCTTGAGCTAAATTCTTTAGAGCTTTTCCAGCAAATTTGCATAGATTTTGAAAACGAATTCCATTATTAAGTAAAATGATTGATAAAATATTAGACAAGGATAATTTAACCAAAGAAGATTTAAAATTTCTGCTTTCGTTAGAAACTCCTGAAGAATTAGAAAAATTAAAGAAAAAAGCTTTTCAAATATTGAAAGAATTTTCATCAGAAAAAGTTTATTTGAGAGGATTAATAGAATTTTCTAATATCTGCATAAATGATTGCTATTATTGTGGAATACGCAAGAGCAACCACAATGTTCATAGATATACATTAAATAAAGAAGAAATCGTTGACTCGGCAATTTGGGCTGCTGAAAATAAATATGGTTCAATCGTATTACAATCTGGAGAAAGATCGGATTCAAAATTTGTTGATTTAATTGTGGATATTGTTCAAGAAATCAAGGAAAAAACAAAATCAGAAATTTTACCAAATGGTTTAGGAATAACACTAAGCATTGGCGAACAATCTTATGAGGATTATAAGAGATTTTTTGATGCAGGTGCTCATAGATATCTACTTAGAATTGAATCGAGCTCAAAAGAATTGTATGGAGAATTACATCCCAATTCATTAAATTGGGAAAATAGAAATCAATGCTTAAAAAACCTTAAAAAAATTGGTTTTCAAGTTGGAACTGGTGTTATGATTGGTTTCCCAAATCAAACTTTAGATGATTTAGTAAACGATATTCTATTTTTCAAAGAAATGGATATCGATATGATTGGGATGGGTCCTTTCTTGATACATAACGAAACTCCATATGCTGATATGGAAGAAATATATTCTAAAAGAAAAGAAGAAATTTATAAATTAGCTCTGAAAATGATTGCTGTAACTCGAATTTATCTTAAAGATGTTAATATTGCTGCAGCTACAGCTCTTCAAGCTATGTATCCACTTGGTAGGGAAGCTGGTTTAACATATGGAGCAAATGTATTTATGCCAAATATTACTCCTGCCGCAGTAAGGGGCGAGTATCAATTATATAATGGAAAACCTTGTTTAGATGAGCTTGCTAGTGATTGTCTGGATTGCGTTGTAAGAAGAATAGAATCAACTGGAAGAACAATTGGATTTGACTTTTGGGGCGATTCCAAGCATTTTAAAGACAATAATTTAGATTAATTTCAATAATTATTCAATTTATTAATTGTAAATTTAAATATTCAGTTATATGTTATAGTAATATGTGGAATAATATTATACCAAATATGTCTGATATTTTTCTTAAATTGAGTTTTTGTTTTTATCAAAGTTGAAAAGTTATGGTTAGCGAAAATAAAGATCTTAAAGACACTAAATTTATATTTATTACTGGTGGTGTATTATCATCACTTGGTAAAGGAATTTCATCTGCTTCAATCGCATTGTTGCTGAAATCCAGAGGATTTACAGTTACTATTATGAAACTTGATCCGTATATCAATGTTGATCCTGGCACAATGAATCCTTTCCAGCACGGAGAAGTTTATGTAACTGACGACGGTGCAGAAACTGATCTTGATTTAGGTCATTATGAAAGATTTATTGCTCAATCATTATCTAAGCATAATAATACCACTACAGGCCAGGTTTATTATGAAGTAATCCAAAAAGAAAGAAAAGGTCAATATCTTGGAAAAACTGTTCAGGTAATTCCTCATATTACTGACGAGATAAAAAGAAGAGTTAAGATTTTTGATGGTGAATTTGATTTTGTTTTAGTTGAAATTGGTGGAACTGTTGGTGATATCGAATCATTGCCATTCTTAGAATCAGCAAGACAATTGAATATGGAATTAGGCAGAGAAAGAGTTATCAATATTTTGTTAACTTATGTGCCTTATATCAAAGCCGCTGGAGAAATCAAAACCAAACCAACTCAACACGCTGTAAAAACATTAATGGAATATGGCATTAGACCAGACATTTTACTTTGCAGAACTGAAGGTAAAATATCAAAAGAAGAACGCCAGAAAATAGCATTATTCTGTTCAGTTGACGAATCAGCTGTAATTGAAGCAATTGATTGCGAACATACAATTTACGAAGTGCCATTGCATTACGCAAAAGCAGGAGTAGATGCAATTGTTCTTAAAAAATTAGCAATGCCTCAGAATATATTAGATATTGAAAACTGGTCAAAATTCGTTAAAAAAATCAAATCACCACAATATGAAGTAAAAGTTGGTTTGATTGGTAAATATACAAAATATAGAGATTCTTATAAATCAATTTTAGAAGCTTTTGTTCACGCTGGCTCAGTAAATAATTGCAAAGTTACTGTAGAATTAAAAAATTCTGAAGATATCGATATAAACAATATTGAAGCAGAATTAGCCGATTTAGACGGTATTTTAGTTGGACCAGGATTTGGTTCTCGCGGAATTGAAGGAAAAATTGCTGCTATTAAATATGCAAGAGAAAACAATATGCCATTCTTTGGTATTTGTTTGGGAATGCAATGTGCAGTTGTTGAATTTGCAAGAAATGTATGTGGTTTGGCCGATGCAAATTCGGCAGAATTTGATAAAATCACGCCGAATAACGTAATTGATATGATGGAAGACCAAAAGACTATCAAGAATAAAGGTGGTACGATGCGATTAGGTGCTTATCCTTGCGTTATTCAACCAGATACTCGTGCTTTTAAAGCTTATGGCGAAACAGAAATTTCTGAAAGACATCGTCATAGATTTGAAGTTAATAATAAGTTCAGACAAACTTTGAGCGATAATGGATTACTTTTCAGTGGCTTATCTCCTGATCAAACTTTAGTGGAGATTTCTGAACTACCAAATCATCCTTGGTTTGTAGGCGTTCAGTTCCATCCTGAATTAAAATCTAGAGCAGTTACAGGACATCCATTATTTATCAGCTTTATTAAAGCTGTTTTAAAAAATAAAAAATCAAAGCCCTAAATTTATCATTATTTCCTAAAAAAGAATTAAGGAGAAAAAATAATGAAAAAGATTATATTACTAATAGCTGCAATTCTAACAATTGCAGCTTGTGTAAATTTAGAAAAACAACAAAAAAAAGAAATACCATTCAATGTATCTCCAACTGGTCTGAAATATATCAGCGTTAGAGATGGCACTGGTCCAAAACCACAAATCAATCAAAAGGTTACCGTTCATTTCAGAATGGCTGATGCTGCTGGCAAAATTATTGAAGATACTTATCTTTCAAAAAAATCGGTTACATTTAAAATTGGTTCTGATGAAATCATTTTAAAAGGACTTGAAGAAGCAGTTTTGATGATGAATAATGGTGGATTGATGAAGTTGATTATTCCCCCAGATTTGGGATTTGGAGATAGAGCGATTCAACGAGTGCCAGCAAATACAACGCTTTATATGGAAGTAGAATTATTACAAATACAAAACTAAAAAATGAAAAATCTTTTAATTATAGCTTACTACTTCCCACCTTCTGGTGGACCTGGAGTGCAAAGAGTATTAAAACACGTCAAATATCTTCCTGAATTTGGATGGAATCCTATTGTTTTAACTGTTTCCAATGGTCAATTTCCTGCAAGAGATGAATCACTATTGAAGCAAATCCCTGAAAATATCACTGTCAAACGTTCACGAATTTTTGAGCCTTATGATATTTATCGTTTTTTAACAGGGAAAAAACCAGGGACAGCAATTGACGTTAATGTAATTAAAAAAGATGACCAAAAAATATCATTCAAAGAGAAAATTGCAGAATTTATTAGAGCAACATTCTTTATTCCGGATGCAAGAATTGGCTGGTTTTTCTCAGCCAAAAAAGCAGCAAAAGAAATAATGAATGAATTTAAAATTGATGCTGTTTATTCATCTTCCCCTCCTTATACTTGTTCTGTAATTGCAAAATCAATCAAGAAATCTACTGGATTGCCTTGGGTAGCTGGGTTTAGAGACCCTTGGACTGGATTTATTTCTTCACCAAAAAGATGGTTTTTGCCAAGAATGATTGATAAAGGTATGGAGTTTTCTACTTTTAATGATGCTGATGCCGTTGAGTGTGCCTGGCAAGGAATTATAAAAGATGCTCTAGGGAAATATCCTAAACTTGATGCCTCAAAATTTCATCACGTTTCAAACGGATTTGATTCAAGTGATTTTCCAAAAGTAACTCCTAAAGTTAACGAAAAATGGACTGTTACATATACTGGCTCAATGTATGGCAGAAGAAATCCCGCTAGTTTTTTTGAAGCATTAGAGAATTTAATTAAAAAAGGGAAAATCAATCCAAACGAATTGCATTTAAGATTTGTTGGAAGATTTGGCAACGAAATTGAAGAAATGTTTGACAAAGCAACCTTTTCATCTTCAATTGAAAGAATTTCTTATGTACCACACGATAAGAGTATTGAATACTTATTGCTTTCGGATAGTTTATTGCTAATTGTTGACGAATCCAAAGAAAGCGAAGAAATCGTTCCTGGTAAGGTATATGAATATATTGGTTGCAAAAAACCAATTATTGCAATTGCTCCAAACGAAAGTGCAATTGCCCAGCTGATAAAAGAAACAAATAGTGGCAGAATAGCCCACCAAACAGAAATTGAAAAAACTGAACAAATAATTATGGAAATGTATAATATCTGGAAAGGTGATACATCAGATTTTCATAATGATTTATCAATAATCAATCAATTCGAGAGAAGAGAATCCGCAAGATATTTAGCAGGTTTATTAGATAAATTGGCGAAATAGGAAAAAGAAATTAATATCCTCTGAGATTTTGTAAATCAGAAGAAGAATATGCTTTATTCCATTTTAATTTTTGTAATCCATTTAATAATTTTTTATCTCCAGTCCAGAGAATACCGTCAATTTCAATGGCTAATGCAACAAATGGAGTATCAAATTCATTAATATTTTTTGTCATCTCAAATGCTTTATGCCAACTATTCTGACTGATAAGTTTTTCTGAAATGAGCTCAATTTGAGATAAAATTCGATATTCTGATTCAAGTAATTGTTCTTGTGTTAGTTTTGATAATTTGAGAAGTTTGTCGTTGTATCTGGAAATTTCTTCAAGTAAAAGTTCTGGAGCAAAAAAGATGAAATTTTCTGATGAATTAAAAATTAAATCTCCGATTAAACCATTAACATTGAGAATAGCGCTAAATACTATATTTGTGTCAACAATTATAATCATTTAATAAAATTGCTCTTATTTTCATCCCACCATCTTTTCTTAGATTCATTAGCTAGAAAATCTGTGTCCAGTTCCGATGCTTGACTATTACTAACAGCTTCAGAATATTTTAGGTATCCAGTGATTTTTTCAAGCTCTAAAATACACAAATTTATTGGTAATCTGAAAATAATTTCTTCATTTGTTTGTTCAATTGTCATTTCTAACCCTCCTTATATAATTTAATATTTTTGACGACAATCAAACATATAAATTTTAATATAAAAAAACACTGTGCTAACTATGTGAATTTAAAGAATAATTGGTTTATATTGTTGAGATTGATTGATTAGTCTCTAATCACTCTTCTCCAAAAACATTATCATCAAGTGCTTCACCATTGCAGATTTTGGAATATGCTATGCTTAATTCTGAGATGACTTCTTGACTATTTTTGCCTTCAAGATAGATAAACGCAGCATAATCTCTTACTGAAAAAGCCCAGGATGTGATAATCTTCATTTCTTTAATATCTGCTTGTGAATAAGGAAAATCACTACTATTTCCATTGAAATATATTTTTTGTAAATCCTCAAATGTATCTTCAATTATATCGAGGTCAGCTAAAGTTTTTTGAAATTTTAATTTCCCAGATTTAATAAAAAAGACTTCTGCAATTTTGCCGCTAACTGTTGCTGGCAATACCAGTATTAAATTATTTTGATTTATTGATGTTGGAACAATTCTCTGACGCTCAAATACTTTTCGCATTTCCATTATTTGATCGCGAACTCTTGCAGCTTGCTCAAAATTCATATTGTCAGAAAATTCTTTCATTTTTGCTTTTAGTTTTTCAATCACTCCATCAGGATAACCACTTAAATAATTTTTCACTTTGCTCACTTCGTAAGCATAATCTTGCTGAGAAACTCGTGCATCGCAAGGAGCTCCGCATTGCTTGATATGATAAAAAAAGCAAGGGTCGATTTTAGTATTTTTATTAATATTCAAGTCACATTTTATTATCTTGAATTGCTTTTCAATCGTTTGAATGGTTTCTTCCACCAAAGCAATACTTCTAAATGGGCCAAAATATTCAGCTCCATCATCACTGATTTCGTGAGTTAATATTATTCTTGGATAATCATCATTAATTGTTAATTTAATGAATGGATAATTCCTATAAACCTTGTCCAAAGTATTATATAGAGGCTTGTGAGCCTTAATTTCACGAGTTTCCAACAATAGAGCCGCTAATTCAGTATCAGTACAAGTCCAAGTGACTTTTCTGATTCTTTTAATCATTTCGGCAATTTTCTTTGAATTTGGGCTATCCAAAGCAAAATATGATTTTACTCTGTCTTTCAAGTATTTTGCTTTGCCGATATAAAGGATATTACCATCTTCATCATAAAAGTAATAAACGCCTGGTTCTTCAGGTAATATATCTAAACTCTCTTTAACAAATTTGAAAGATCTGACAGGAGCTTTAAATTTATGCATTGGCTCATTTTGAAATGCAAGAAGCTCCTCAATTGTGTTAATATTATGTTCCTGATATGCAATTTCTAGAAGATTATTCAAGATATAAGCAGTAGCCTGAGCATCGCCATAAGCACGATGTCTGCCTTTTACAGGAATTCCAAAATAAGCAGCTAAAAAGCCTACATTTCGCTTTTGAAGGTTTGGTAGTAATCTTTTTGCAAGTTTGAAGGTGCATAGCTTAGGAATATCAGGAAATTCAAAATTATTTATTTCAAAATTTGACTTTACAAAGCTATAATCAAAACTTGCATTATGGGCAGTAAAAATAGCTTTATCTTTTTTTAAAATTCTTTGAACATTCGGGAATACATCTTCAGGTTCGGAAGCTCGATAAACCATATCGTTGGTAATGCCAGTCATATCAACTATGAACTCAGGTATCATCTGATGAGGATTAACCAAAGAATGATATTGATTTACGATTTTCCCACCAAGTGAAATAACGCAAGCAATATCAATAATTCGGTTCTTCTTCGAATCAGAACCAGTAGTTTCAACATCTACAACTATATATGGTATATCCCAGATTGAGTCCATTTAAATCAAAAAATATGGTAAAGACTGTAAACTATAAACACTATTAATATGAAATGTTCCCATTCCAAGAGATTCAGCAGCCTTAATGTTTCTTAAAGTATCATCAATAAAAAGAGTTTCTTCAGGTTTGATTTTTGCATCATTTAAAACATATTCAAATGCAGCAGCATCAGGCTTTCTTTGTTGAATATGATGCGAAAAATAGGTTTTATTGAAATAAGTATAAAGTTCCTTGCATTCTCGATAAACTCTATTATAATGCAAGTCATTGATATTGCTCAATAAATATATCTTGAATTTGCTGCGCAATGTTAATATTGTAGGAATTGCATAAGGAAACATACCAATTAAGAGTTTATTCCAAGCAGACATAATGCGAGTATCTTCGGCATTTAAATGAAAAATTCTTTTAACTGATTGAATAAATTCATCAGTAGATATTTTGCCAGTTTCATAAAGTTTGAATGGCTCCATATCGAGAATTTGCTCGAATTCATCATCAATATCTCTGAATGGTTGAGTAGAAATTTTCATCAAATCGTGATAAGTTCTATATATTTCAATTTGATAGCAAACTCCACCAAGATCTATTATTAGATTTTTTATTTCACTTTTATTTTCTATGTTGCGATTTTCGCTACTTATTTCCATTGCAAATAATCAATATTTTGAAAAATTGAATTTGCAATTTACGATATTTTTCTTAAAAAATGCACCAATACAACTTCTTTACTTTTTTTTCTTTACTTCTTCAGCAAATCTTTGACCTATTTTGTCAGAAAACTCTTTGCTTTCCCAACGTTCAGGGTGCCACTGTACTGCTAAAAAGAATGGTTTGTCGGTAGAATTTTCTCTTTCAATCGCTTCAATTATTCCATCGTCTGCAAAAGCTGATACTACAAATCCAGGAGCAACTTTATCGATTGCCTGATGATGTGCTGAATTGACTTCACCTCTAGTTTTGCCAGTAATTTGGTATAATAGTGAGCCTTTTTCTACATTTACCGAATGAGGAAGATTTTTATTTGTTGTATCCCTATGAGGAACGATTTTTTCAGATTTGTGCATTGTTGGAATATCTACGATTAAACTTCCACCATAAGCAACATTCAGAATTTGTTCGCCTCTGCAAATTCCAAGAATTGGTAGCTTTAATTCATCGGCTATTTTAATTGCTTCGATTTCTAATGTATCGCGATTTAGATCCATCTCGCAAAGCTCTACTTGGTTTTCTTTGCCGAATCTACCAGGATGAACATCTTCTCCGCCAGTTAAAACAAAGCCTGAACATTCTTGCATCACTTTGCGGAAATCAGCGATTGGAGTTGTATAAAGGTTGATACACTCTGCATTTGGAATATGCTTTTTGATAAACTTAACGTAGTTATTAGTTGTTTGGTCGCCACCAATTTTGCTAACTGCGATTTTTACTTTTTTTGCTGAATTTGCATCCATAACCATAAGAAACATCAATAATATTATAATATTTTTCATATACTTTTTATTTTATTTAATAGTACATCCTTACCGCTGATAATTTTTATATCAATTGGCAAAACAACAATTTTAATTTCGTTTTGATTGAATATTGACAAGTGATTCAGTAATTTTATTGCATCTTTTTCAGTTGTAATAATGAATTTTGACTTTTGCAATTTGACTTTATTAATCAGTTTCTCGATTTCGCTTCTGGAATAATCAAAATGGTCAGGAAATTCTATTTTTGAAATGTATTTAAATTTAAGATTATCAAGCGATTTATAAAATCCATTAGGATTTGCCAAACCAGTTACAGCAATTGGATTGACTAAAGAGGATTTATCAATTGGTATCAAAGAATTATCCAAATAATAAATATCACCAGAAATTTTCTCTGCTTGAATTGAAATTTTGTCTATAAAATCAAAATTTTGTTCATAATCAATTTTGCAAATAATATCGGCTCTATCAAAATTCTCAATTTTCTCTCTTAATCTTCCAAAAGGGAAAACTTTTCCTTTGGCAATTGTTTCATTATCAACCATTAAAATATTCAAATCTCTTTTTAATTGGAGATGCTGATATCCATCGTCAACTAAAATAAAATCAAGATTATAATGCTTCCCTATTTCAATTGCTGCAAGATATTTTTCATTGTGAACCAAAACAGGGCAATTAGTTTTTTGAGCTATCAGAAGCATCTCGTCGCCAATTTCTTCAGCACTTGGAGTCAATTCTTTTGAAGAATCATAAAGAATCATCCCTTTTGATTTTCTTTTGTAACCCTTGCCAATAATACCAACTTTAAATCCTTTTTCGGTAAGGAGTTTTGCAAGGAAAATCGTAAATGGCGTTTTGCCTGTTCCACCTACTTTTAAATTGCCGATTGATATAACTTTGGTATTTACTTTGACCGATTTGAATGTTCCAACTTTGTATAAATATATTCTAAAATCAGTTATTTTGGAAATTAAAAAGGAAATAGGATTTAAGATAAATCGCATAAATCCCTCATTTTTGACTGAAATTCCTGGATTTTAATATTAACTTCTTCGCGAGTCAATTCTTTATTTAAAAAATGTGGACCATCAATAAATATTTCAGTTTTAGAAAATGGCAATGGAAATCTGAATTTATCCCAAGCTCTTGGAAAGCTTTTGTAATTATGCATCTTCACTCCCAAAAGGTAAAGTGGCTTACTCGTTCTGTAAGCAGTTACAGCTGCACCTGCTTTGAATTCATATATAGGTCCGCGAGGACCATCAGGAGTAATAAGCAAATAACCTTTTTCTGCAAAATTTACTAATTCATCAAGGACTTCTTTTCCATTTCTTGAAGAAGAGCCTCTGATTAATTTGAATTTCATTTTTTCAAGTAATGTGCTAAGGATTTCTCCATCTTTGCTAAGGCTTACAACCGCATAAGCGCCTTTTTTCTCGAATATTTTCCAGCAAGGGAGCATAAAAGTATGCCAAAAAGCGATTACTCCATTGCCATCTTTGGGGAAATTTCCTGTTACTTTAATTCTCCAGGTTTTTGAAATTAAAAAAATCAAATTAATAAAAATTTTATGGCTAAATGATAATTTTGAGCTCATTTGCTATTTAATTTTCTTTTTAAATTTTTGGGAAGTCTATAGCTATCTGGCGAAAAAGAAGATTCTGTGGAATCGCCGTTTTTCTTAAGATATTTCCTTACTTCTTGTGATCCGTCAAGTAAAAGATAATCGAAGGTTTCGTCAATAATTGGAGCCAATTCATCAATAGAATTTTCAATGTCTTTGCGTTTATTTCTCTCATTGTCGAATAGAATTTTATCTTTTGTCTCTATCTCATCAATTGTTTTTTCAATTTCTTTTAATTTCTTTGTATTGCTCTTTTTTGGTTTTTCATTTTTTGAGCCATATTTGTCAAAAAACTCCTCATCTTCCATTTCATTGTTCAGATATTTCTCAACATCCTCGTCAGATATAGCATCTTTTGATTTTGTGTTTTTTGAAATTTGCTTGCTTTTAATAGGAATATCCAATGGAATTTCTTCATTATTCATTCTAATCATCGATTTTCCTGATTTCTCTTCAAGATTTTTTTTGATTGATGATTTCTTCTCTGCTCTTTTTTCTTTACTATCAGGGTTATCTATTGGCGATTTAACAATCGTTTTTTGGGGATTATCTTGATGCATCAAGTCCTGAATCACAATAAGTGTTTGGTCAAAAGGCAATAATAATTCATCATCAATAATTATAACAGGATAATTATATTGAAAAACTGTAGAGTTTTTATTTTCAATTAGCAAATAAAAAGACGATGGATATACTTTTAATAAATTGCCATTAAATTCTAATGTATATTTGTTTTTAATTGTTGAATTTGGAATTACGTTATTTTTAAGCGCATTCATTGATATATATTTTTTAGAATTTACAACTTTTGGTTTCACATTAAATGATAAATTATCATTATTTGCAGCAAAGGTTAATAAAT
>CAIWET010000225.1 GCA_903911805.1 uncultured Ignavibacteria bacterium
AAGACCGGATTAGAAAAAAAGTTGATTTCTCTTGATTCCCCCTCTATCTAGAGGGGGCAGGGCGATTCACTACGCTTGTCGAAGTGGGGTGTGACTGGTGTCATTCCTGCGAAAGCAGGAATCTATGTTAAAATTTATAATATCTTTGGTGAGAAGAACCCCACCCTAGCCCTCCCCATTGGGGAGGGAACAGGAAAAGCCCTCCCCACCGGGGAGGATTTAGGTGGGGTTTTCAAGATTGATGTTTCTAATCTTACTCCTGGAGTGTATTTCATCAAAATTGGCGATAAATTTGAAAAGTTTGTGAAGATGTAAATAAAAGATATCCAACACTTTAAAAGTGTTGGATATCTAAAGACAATATGAGAAGTTTACGAAGTTGTAAAAAGATATTTTTATCTGATTTTATTGATAAGCGATTTTTTTGCTGTTTATTTTGTAACTATTTCATAATTTTGTAATTGGGAATTATGTATAATTGAAAATAGTTGAAATGACAGAACATTTTATAGATGAAAAAAAGATCTTTGAATTAATAGAAAATCACTCAGAACCTGCTAAAGAAAAAGTAAGAGAAATATTAACTAAAGCTATAGAAATGAATGGCCTCGATATTGAAGACGTAGCTGTGCTTTTAAATATTAAAGACCAAGATTTGATGCAGGAATTATTTGATACTGCTTTTAAAATTAAAAACGAAATTTATGGAAATCGCTTAGTGCTTTTTGCACCGCTTTACCTATCTAATTATTGCTCGAATAATTGTCTTTATTGTGGATTTAGAGCTGATAATACAGAAATTGCCCGTCGAATTTTGACTATGGATGAATTAAAAGAGGAAACTCTTGAGATTCTCCGCCAAGGACATAAACGTGTTTTAATGCTGATGGGTGAAAATCATAAAAAGAGTCCTTTTGATTATTTTTTGGAATCAATCGATACAGTTTATAGCGTAAAAGATGAAAAAGGAAGTAACATCCGCAGAATCAATATTGAGATTGCCCCACTAACAGTAGATGAATTCAAATTATTAGCCGATGTTCCAATTGGAACTTATACTGTTTTTCAGGAAACATATCATCAGGATACTTATAAAAAAATGCATCCAACCGGAAAAAAAGCTGATTATCTTTGGAGATTGGAAACAATGGATAGAGCTTTGGAAAATGGAATGCACGACGTAGGAATTGGTGCTTTGTTCGGATTATTTGACTATCGTTTTGAAGTATTGGGATTGATTTCTCACGCAAAACATTTGGACGAAAAGTATAATGTTGGACCTCATACAATTTCGATTCCAAGGATTAATCCAGCTCAAAATGCTCCAGCTTCATATAATTTGGTGCACGAAGTGACTGATGAAGAATTCTTGAAATTGGTTGCTATTTTAAGATGTGCTGTGCCATATACGGGGATGATTCTATCAACCCGCGAATCAGAAAAATTGAGAACTCAATTATTCAATCTTGGAATTTCACAGATAAGTGCTGGCTCAAAGACTAATCCAGGTGGATATAAACAAGCGATTACAGACGAAGAATTTGATAGTGCACAATTCTCTTTAAATGATTGCAGAACTTCTGGCGAAATAATACAGGACGTTATTCGTCAAGGATTTGTGCCGTCATTCTGCACTGCCTGCTATCGTTTAGGTAGAGTAGGAGCTGATTTTATGGATTTGGCAAAACCTGGATTAATAAAATGCCATTGTCAGCCAAATGCATTAACAACACTCAAAGAATATTTGATTGATTATGCCGATGACGAAACAAAAAAAATGGGTGAAGAGTTAATACAAAAAGAATTGGCATTGTTACCAAACGAGTTAGTTCAAAGGAAAACTACTGATTTCTTGTTAAAAATTGAAAAAGGCGAACGCGACCTATATATGTAATATGGCGAAAAAGACTAAAATTTATATCGATGAAAATATTCCGTTTTTAGCGGAAAGCTTAGAAGGCAAAGCTGAAGTGATTAGCTTTAACGGCAGAAAACTTAAAAATTCTCATTTAAAGAAAACCGGTTGCGATGCATTAATCGTTAGATCAACTGCTGATGTAAACGAAGCTTTGTTAGATGGGATTGATGTAAAATTAGTTGGTACAGCTACTTCCGGAATTGAACATATCGACTTGGAATATCTCAAAAATAGGAAAATAAAGTTTGCCTCATCAGAAGGTGCAAATGCAAATTCAGTTGCTGAATATGTAATTTATAATATTCTTCGCTGGGCAGAGTTCAATGAAATAGATTTGCACGATAAATTTATTGGCATTATTGGATATGGCAATATTGGAAAAATTGTTGCAGAATACGCTTATTCTTTGGGATTGAGAGTATTATTGAATGACCCTCCATTGATGGATGCAGGATTTACATTTCCAGAAAAATTCCAATATTCAGAGCTTGAAGATTTATTAAGAGATTCTGATATTATTACTAATCACGTTCCATTAATAAAAACTGGTAAGTATAAAACATTGCATTTATTGAATAAAAGTAATATAAAATTAATTAATGAAGATTCTTTGATTTTGCAAACATCTCGTGGCGGAGTGATTGATGAAACAGCGATAATTGATTTGTATAAAAATATTGATGTTTCATTTGCAGTAGATGTTTGGAGCGAAGAGCCAGTTTTTAATTCAGAATTAGCGAAATTATCAGTTTTTACTACTCCACATATAGCCGGTTATTCATTGAATGGAAAAATCAATGGTGCAAAAATGATGGCAGACGCAATTGCTAAAGTTTTAAAAGTAAAACCTGATTATTCTGTATTCAATATTGATGAATCTAAAAAAATATCGAATAATGATGATAAAATTTTCAAAGATTATGAAGAATTGTTGAAATTAATAGAAACTTCAAGAGATTTCAGCAATGACAATGAGAATTTTAGA
>CAIWET010000226.1 GCA_903911805.1 uncultured Ignavibacteria bacterium
GAAATACTATCTTTTTCATATCTTAACCAAAAATAATTCTAAATATCTTTACAGTAAAGCAAATTAAGGAAAATTATTGAAAAATCAAGGTTAAAAAAAGTAAGATTTAAAATTTATATGATAAATTTAAAGATTGGCTACCGATATTTATACTTAAATTATTATTTTTAGTAATTCTATGAAGTTCTGGCACTAAATAACCACAGAAAGAACCTACCAAAGCTCCAGTTATTACATCTGAATAAAAGTGTTTCCCAGCAGTAATTCTCAAAGCGCCAACAGTTGTTGCAGCTAATAGGGAAGAGGCTGCTATATATTTTGTATATTTTGAATCTGGGAAATAGTCACTATAAACTTTGGTAAGGAATACTGCACTTGAAAAAGCTAAAGTTGTATGACCAGAAAAAAATGACCTACGTGAATCACTATCAAATTTAGTATTAATTGGAGCATTTTCATTATAAACAAAAGGTCTAATGCGCTTAACTGATTCTTTGGTCCAACTTGGTAATGAGCCAGCTAACATTACATTTTCTACATACATAATGCCAATTTTTACAATATCGCTTTGAATCTCTCCATTGAAAACATATAATCCTGGAGTTACTAATAATCCGTATAAAATATAATAACTATAATCATCTGCTTTTTGACTGAAATTATATGTAATTGGTCTATCGAATGCATTGATATTATTTCTATTTAAAGATTGAATTTCTTGTAAAGTTAAATTTGTTGATATTGGAAAAAAATAGTCTGGCAAACCAAAGCTAAGCAAGCTAGATAAAACAAGCGCTGACTCTGTTTTCCAATCATATTGATAAACAATTCTCTTAATACTATCATAGCCACAATTGCAAGATTCATAATTACGGCGGTCTTTATAATCAGGTTTTTGGGCAAAACTAAAATTACAGCAAAATATCAGAATTAACAATGAATATATACTTTTTAATTTCATATAAAAATTGATTTAATCTTTATCTTTTTCAATTAGATGATATTGCTGATTTGCATCTCTGAATTCTGGATGTCTGATTTTTCCACCAGATAAACCTACCCAAGAATTGATTACAAAAACTATGATTACAAAAGAAAATACCGTGATATTTAAAATATTAGAAATTTTATTTTCTTTTTTGAAATACATTAAAGCAAAAATTGATAATATAATTAGAGTATAATTTGGGATCATTGCAATTTCTGCTTGTTCTTCGTGCTCTTCAATCCAGTGCATTGTACCACGATTAGTGTTCTCATTTGTGTTATCTTTAGTGAAAGGATTTAAATATCCGTGTTCAAAATTTTCAACTGCTTTAGCTCCGCTTGAAAATACAATAGGAACTGAGATTGAAGATATAAAAGTTATAATAATAGCTATAAAAATAAAATTGCGATTTTTCTGAATATATCCTATTAAGAATGGAATAAGGGCTAATCCAATACCAATAATTGGCAAGTGATTGATCATAACGTGAATGTGCTCTGGAGTAAACATTATTTTTTCCTTTATCTGATAATTTGTAATTTTTTTATTAATTTTTGAGTTGGAGTAACAAGCAAATAGTTATAAATTCCTGGATTCAATGAAGACAAATCAATATATTGCTCATATTTCCCAGGTGATAAATTTTGATTTAATGCTTCCAATACAACATTTCCCATTAAATCAGTAATGATGATTTTTGTTGTACCAGGTTCAAGAATTTCAAAATTAATCTTTGTGATATCGCCAGCTGGATTTGGAATATTTTGAGATAAAGAGATTCTATTATCAGAATAAAATAGTCTTGTAGCTCCTTCTTTGCATAATCCAGTTAATCTGAATAACTGATCCTCGTAGAAAATCTTTATTCTTGAATAACCTATAGGCAAAACATCTAAAATTTCTAATTTTGAGATAGTATCATTTCCAAGTCCAACATTGAATGTAAGATTTTTAATAGTAGGATTGTTGACATCAATCTGGTTTGTATTAAATTTTATTATTCCAATATTATCTTTAATCTTTAAATCCGAATAAACGAAAGTAGGCTCTAATAATGTAGCATTGTATTTTAATTTAAATTCAAATCCTTTAACATTATTACTAATTCCAAATTCACTTAAATTTTTGTATTTTACAGGTATCGTTATTTGATCACCTGGCTTACCTTCAACAGCTTCCAAATAAAATGATACTGTATCAATTGTTCCCCTTAATCCTTCGCCATATAAATTGATTTTTGTTGGGCTACATTCACCATTATGATAAAGTACTAAAACTCCATTATCTCTTCTGATAAATTCTGGAATATATCTTAATTTAATTGAAATTGTCGAATTAGCTGGCACATTTATATTTGAATTGCTTGAAATCATTTTGAAGTGTACAGAATCAGGATATTCAATATTTATTTTGCTTATTAAAAGAGCTTTATTAGTGGTATTAGTAGCCAAAATTACAACATTTGTATCTTTGTATTCACCAATCTCTTCTTGACCAAAATTGATTAATCCATCAGCAGCTAAGAGGTGAGGATTTATACCATTTCCTGTTAAATTCACAGTTTCCTTATTGCCACCTTGATAAAGTATTTCAATTAATGCAGTTTTTGCACCAATAGTCTTTGGAGTAAATCTAATTCTTATATCAGTTGAGTCAAGTGAATTTAGTATATAAGGAGAATGAAAATCCTTAATTACAAAATTTTCAGTATTTGGTCCAATAATTCTTATATTTTGGATATTATAAGCAAAATCTTTCTTATTGATAATGAAATCATAAATTGTCGAATCTTTATCTTCATTAAAAGCAACATTACCAAAATGTATATCTTTTGCAATTAATTTTGGTTTACCAATTCTGAAAATTCCTGTAGTATCAATTTGAATATCTTTTTTATCTAGTTTCCATATTTTTGCAGTACTATCCCAACTTGCACTAAGCACTCTGCTTTTATCGAAATTGAAAAATGCAGTTCTAACTGAGTTAATATGTTCATCAAAAGTATTTCCATATTTAGTTCCGTCAGAAGTCCTCCACATTTTCACTTTAAAATCAATACCAGAAGTTAGAATAATTGTTCCATCTTCACTAAAAGACGAAGAATTTACTGGTGTTAGTGAATCATTATGACTAATATTAAATTTTAATGCTTCCGTATTAAAATCAAAAATTCCAACTTTACCAGTTTTACTTGATACAGCAATAAGACTTTGGTCGTGACTAAAGGCTATATGCTGATTACCAAAACTATTCATCTTATAAGTTTTAATTACAGCTTTTTTGCTAACATCAATTAATTTGGCATCACTATTGTAAGCTACTCCAATATATTTAAAATCTGGCGAATAAGATACAAATTGAATAGATTGTCCGTTAGCAAGCGTATCCAATAATTTACCAGTTGCAACTTCCCATCTAAGAACTAATCCATCTGTTGATGAAGTAATAACTTGAGTGGAGTTTTCATTAAAACTTGCAGCATTAACTCTGTCTTTATGACCATTTAATCTTGCTTGAATTGAGCCATCATCAATTTTAAATATAATAGCTGAATGATCATCGCTGGCAGTAATAGCATATTTTGTATTATCTAAATGGTCAAATTCAATCCAATTTACTAGTTTATTATGCCCTTTTAGTGTTTGAAGTAATTTACCTGTATTTGAATTCCAAATATAAGCCATAGAATCGTTAGTACAAGTTGCAACTAAAGTACCTTCTTTATTGAAAGTAGCACAATTTACGCTGGAAGTATGTTTTAAATCGAGAGTTTGACCAATATTATTAGGCCATAATTGAATTGCCCGTATTCTGCAGGAATCACTTTCTAAATCAGGAATTTTCCATAAGTAATCCATAGTTTTTTCGTTGCCTGAATTAATATCATAAGCTAATGTATCAAAATTACGACCATTGTCTAATGAATATTCCAACTGAATAACATCAGCAGGCAATAATCCAGTCCAGCTTATATTGATTGAGTCATTTACAATTAAAACATCATTTTCAACTGGATTAATTATTTTTAATGTTCTTCTGCCTGGCTTCGGTTCTTTGTTGGGAAATCCACCAGTTATCAATACGTCGGTTCCATAACAAGCATTACTTTCAATATGTAATTTTGTAAATTCTATTGCTGAGTCAGTAGGAGTGAATCTAACTGTAACTCTATGAGTATCACCAGGATTCAATATTAAATTTGAAGTAATATCTCCAGCAATTATTTTAAAAACACTGTTATTTATTACAAATTTAGAAATTTTAATTATTCCATTTGAAGAGGTTATTCTTAATTCTAAATCTTTTGAATTTAAAGGCAATACGCTACTAAATCTTAAATATGATTTACCATCTGGACCGAAAGTTTCTATTGCTGGTTTATAAATTTCTGGGACAAGGAAACTAATTTTCTTTTTAGCCTGATAATTTGAACCAATCTTATCCATACTAATCAATGGAGTATGTATATTCTCGCAATCCTGAATACTTTGCCAAGAAATATCGCAAGGTTGATAATTATAAATATAGCTTATTAAAATTTCACCAATTCTTTTAATATCATCAGCATTTTTAATATTATAAAAGGAAGTTCCACCAGTTTGGTTAGCAATTTCTTTCAATGATTCAGATAACGAATCGCTAAAAGAAACTGTAAAGACTCTGATATTATTTTCTTTGAGTTTGGAAATTATAATATTATAATTTGAATTAACTGTACCTTCAGAGAATAAAATAACATTCTTTCTGAATTTTGCAAGATTTAAAATTTCAATGGCGCCTAATTTGGAATCTAAAAATCCTGGTTCATATTGTGAACCAAAATTTCCCTTTAATTTTTGAAGTATTTTAATATATTCTGATAAATTGGAAGCTGATTTAATATCTAATTCTTTGTTTAAATATGATTTGAAATCAAAGCTGGAAATAGATATTTGAGTGTTATTATTAGGAACTCGTTCAAGAAAAACTTGTCCCATTTTTTGAGCATTATAAAGATTTGAACTGAAAAATTTTAGACTATCCAAAGATAAATCATACATCAAAAGAACACTAGCTTGCTTATCCGCATTTTGGTTAGGGCAACTTAATGTAATATTTTGACATTCAATATTATTTTCAGTGATTTTGAAATCAGAATTTGATAAAGATGAAATCGGAATACCATCATCATCAACTGCATAAATCTTTGCAGTTACTGTTGGATACTTCGATGGATCAACACCAAATATATGAATACTTGCTGAGTTCAAATATTGAAACCCCAGCAATATTAATACTATAAAAGTAATTTTCTTCATTATAATCCCAAAAATTCCCCCAAATTCTATAACAAAAATACGAAAAAAATTATAATCTAAGTAACAATTTATGTGAATACTTATGTAAGATAGAAATTAAATTTCCCAATTTCCTTTGTCAGGATGAACCAAGTGCATTTTATTATCACCAGGTGTTACATAAACTGTCCTTGAAATACTTCCAGCAAGATCTTCACCTAAAATTTTGATGCCATGTTTCAAAAGTGTTGCTTTAACAGAAACAGAATTTCGTTGACCAACTGAAAAATAATCACCGATATCTACCGCAGTTTTTGCTCCACCAGCAATTTTAGCAAATATTTGTTCTTTTGCACAACCCATTGAAATTAATTTATTTAACATTGTTGTAATTGCCGAATCTGCGAAATAACCTGGTAAAGCAGCTGCTTTGTCAGTATCAGTTGTAGAATTTGGCAAAACTACGTGACAAAGTACAACTGTTCTTTTTGCAGGGCAGAAAAGCCCAACACCAACACAAGAACCAAGAGCAAAAATTTTAAGCAATCTACCTTCTTCGTTTGTAACTTCAAAAGCACCCATTCCAAGAATTGCCTGATTAGTTCTTGCATTTCTATCTAATATACTACTTGGCATAACGTTTCTCTGAGGCATATTTCTTTGAGGTTTCAAATGAGAAATATCTTGAGAAGCAGCAATTTTTATTTTTGTAAAAAGTTGATTGAATAGAGTTGGTAAAGCTCTAGCTCCTCCAGAAGGCTTAGAAAGAAAGTCAACAGCTCCTAATTCAAAAGCTTCTTGAGTAAGTTTGGAATCTTGAAAAGTTAATGCAGACAAAACAATTGTTGGTATTGGCTTATTTTGCATCATATGATGGAGAAATTGCATACCATTCATTCTTGGCATTTCCATATCTAAAACAATTACATCAGGTTTTAACCTGTCTAATTGATTCAATGCAAGAAGTCCATCAGTTGCTGTTCCAACAATTTCAATCATTGGATCTATTGCTAACCCTTTTGCTAAAATATCAAGAACCAAAGCTTGGTCATCTACTATTAAAACTTTAATTTTACCATTCATAACTTACTTCACTAAAAAAAATATACATTATACTAAAAACGTACTAATATTGATTAAATTTTTATAAAACATCACTCTTTTAAAGCACCTGCTGTTAAACCTTTTATTATATTTTTTTGAAAAAATATAAAAATTATTAAAATTGGTAGCGCTGAAATACTTGATCCAGCCATTAAATTTCCTAAATCAATTGACTGCTTGCCAATAAAAAAAGCTAAATGTACTGGCAATGTTCTTATTCCCTCTTCATTTGAAAAAAGGAAAGGAAATAAAAATGAATTCCAGGTATTCAAAAAAGTATATATTGCTAATACAGTTAAAATTGGTTTTGAAAGAGGGAAAATAATTTTAAATAATACTTTCCAATAACCTGCACCATCAATCTTTGCTGCTTTTTCTATTTCTTCGGGAATTGATTCAATAAACTGCTTTACTAAGAAAATACCAAAAGGAGTTATCAGCCAAGGAATAATTAAACTCAAATAGGAATTCATCCATCCTAAATTTACAATCAATCGGTATAAAGGAATCATTATCAGATGTTGAGGGATTATCATTACGCCAATAATCGAAAAGAAAACAGCTTTTTTTGCGAAAAATTCTTTTCGTGCTAAAGCATATCCGACTAAAAAGCACAATAAGATATTACCAATTGTTACTACTAAAGCGACAAATAATGAATTCCAAAAGAATATCAAAAAATTATTTGAATCAAATGCTGAAATGTAATTCGACAAAGTGAATTCTGAAAAAATTAAGCTAAAAAAGTTCTTAAAGGATTCAGGGTTTTCTTTCAATGAAAGTACTATCATCCAAGCTAATGGAGCCATCATAATTATTGCTCCAAAAATCAATACTATATTGATGATAAGTTTCTTCATAGTTATTTTGAATAATTAGCCAAAATTGTTCCTAATTCATTTTCAATTGCTTTATAAGCATTTACATTTGGTCCATTAAAAATGAAAGAGAATGTCAATAATTCTCCATCTTGAGTTTTAACCAGTCCAGTCAAAGCACTAACATTTCCGTGAGTACCTGTTTTTGCCCTTAAATTAAATCTTGTTTTTGGATCCCACATTCTATTTGCTAAAGTGCCATCAACAGCTGCAATAGAAAGACTAGTATCTAGAGATTTAAAAAATGGTTGGTTATTAGCACTTCTGAATAAATTAGTCATTGATTCAGCGCTAAGCTTGTTTCTACGAGATAAGCCAGAGCCATCATTAACAATACAATCTCTGCAATCAAATTTCAAAGAATCAATATAATGCAAAATTAAGTTTTGTGCACTAACAACGTCATTGCCTTTAGTCTTAGTTAAAGCACCAAGAGTTTTAAATAATGTTTCGGATAAATAATTATCAGAATGTTTCATTAATTGTTGAATGATTTCCAAAGTACTTCTTGAAAAAGTAAATATTTTTAATGGACTTTTTGCTGCAGAAATTGCTTTTTCGCCAATTTTTCCAGAAACTTTTATTCCACCTGATACTAATCTATTTTTTAATGTTCCAGCAGCAGTGTAAACTGGATTTTTAATAAAATGAGAATATGAAGCAGACGATTTCTTGCTTACTCTTCCATTTACTCTAAATGATTGGCTGCCATCAGGATTAATTGTGGAACTAACAAAGGCTTTTGGGCTTACAGTTTTATTGGCCTTGTTTTTAACTGAAGCTTTGCGCTTTTCTCCGTACAATTGCTCCAATTCAGGAGTAATATATGTATATCTTTTTTTCTTTTTTGATGATTTTGCAGTTGCTTTTTTTGTTACAACTTTTTTGGAATTAACTTTTGATTTTGATTTTGGATTAATCTTAGGTTTTGCTATTACTTTTTTGCTCTTAATAGGTATCTTAGTGATAACCTTTTTATTAACAACATTAGAAGCAATTTTTTTGGGTGGAGCTTCAGCTTTTACTTTTGCTAGAGGTGGATTAGCCTCAAAAGTTTCATTTCCCTGAGAAACGTCAAAAGCATCCGATGGTGGAATAACCTGAATGTTGTTTTTATTTGTTTTACTATTTGCCGATGAAACTAAAACGGTTGCTATGTTTCTATTAATACTCAAAGCTGTTATTGGAGGAGTTGCTTGCACAAGATCTCGGTCACCACTATAATCAATTCTTTCTGTTATGTTATCGAATAAACTTCCATCACCATAAATATTTCCATTAATTTCTTTAATTCCATAAGCTGAAATTTGATCAGCAATAGTTTCAATATCATTTAAAGATAAAAATGAATCTCCACCACCACGAATATATAAATCACCAATCAATATACCATTACTAATTTTGCCATCAATATAAATATCAGTGCTCAATTTATAATCAGCACCAAATTTTTCCATAAACGCAAATGAAGTAAATAATTTGGTTGTAGAAGCCGGAGTTAAAGTTTCTTTTGAATTATAAGAAAAAACTTGTGTATTCTTGGTTAAGGAAAAAATTGAAATTCCATATTTTGTATTTTTGAGAACTTTACTTTTTAAAGTAGCATCAATCTTTGAGCCAAGATTAATATATTCAGGATTGATATTAACCTGGCTGAAAAGATTAAAAGAAATAAAAAAAAGAATAAAGAATATTTTTTTTGACATATTATCTTAATTTGATTGGCAATATTATAAATTCAATACCTTCAGAATATAATTTTCTCTGCACTGTAAATACTGTATAGTTGTGAAGTAATCTTGTTAATATGGTATCTTTAGGGAAAACTAATTGACCACCAAAGAAAACAACTTTGGAATATTTCTTTTTGATTTCAGGAACCAATTTCATTGTTTCGTCGACAATATCAAGACCAGTTGTGGTAATAGCTTCTGC
Source organism: uncultured Ignavibacteria bacterium (assembly GCA_903911805.1). Taxonomy (GTDB): domain Bacteria; phylum Bacteroidota; class Ignavibacteria; order Kapaibacteriales; family UBA2268; genus CAIWET01. The sequence goes on from CAIWET010000226.1 coordinate 9,183, forward strand.
GTAATATCCGTGATCATTCATAAATTTAATATATTTTCCAATGTCATCCTTAATATCGTGTTTTAGCTGGTCAACTTCTTGATGTCCTTTGAACACACCAGCGTCTATAACTCCCACTTGAATGAATACATAATTTTTAAAGGTATCTCCGAATAACCTGAAAATACTTAATAATGAATGGATTCCAACTCCTGAAAAACCATTTACCATAAGAACAGCAGTTCTTCCTTGAGGATCAAATTTTAATTTTGATTCACCATCTAGCATTACATCTGGACTTGAAAAATCAATATCCTCAGTTAGACTATCTAATTTTTTAAGTAATTTACCTGCATTTCTATATTCTTTATTTATAAACATAACTATTGCTATCAAAGAACCAGTAATTACAATTGTAATCCAACCACCTTCATTAAATTTTACAATTGTAACGGATATTAATATAAAAGTACATAAAATCAAGCCAATACCATTTATTAAGATTTTTTTGATCCATTTATTGTTTTCTTTCCTAACACTCCACCAGTATTTAACCATACCAAGCTGAGACAAAGAAAATGTAATAAAAACATTGATTGAATAAAGTACCACTAGAAAAGCTACTGAACCATTTGTGGCAATCATTAAAATAATAGCTGAAATACCCATCAAAAGTACACCTTTTTGAGTAACTAATCTATCACTTAATGCCGCAAATCTACTTGGTACCCATCTATCAAGTGCCATATTTGCCAAAACTCTTGGTCCACCAAGAAATCCAGTTTGACCAGCTACATATAAAATGGCCGCTTCAGAAAAAAGAGTGATTATTACGAATATATAAGATGCTGTCGGATTCCAACTGGCAGTTGCATTTTCAAATAGAACCGCGTTTAAAGTTTTACCTTCAATATATTGGACATTATATAATAAATATGCTAAAAGCAAACCAAAAACAAAGAATGATAGAGAAGCAGCCATATAATTCATTGTTTTTTTAGCTGTTTGTACTTTAGGTTCTCTTAATAATGGCAATCCATTACTTACAGCTTCTATTCCCGTATATGTACCAGCTCCAACGCTATAGGCGTGCATCAAAATAAAAAATGTACCAAAAAATCCAAATTCAGTCATACTATTGCTAAATTCGTGAACAGTTCCCTGATAAACAGCTGGCAATGTAGATGCGTGCATAAAAATCGCATAAAGCATTATAAATACGTGAGAAATTACAAATACTAAAAAGATTGGAACAAGTGGTCCAACAGATTCTTTAACGCCTCTCATATTCAGAATTATCAGCAAAATTACGATTATAACTGAAAACCCTACTTTTAATGGATGGAATGCTGGAGGCAAGAAACTAAATAAAGCATCTGTACCGCTAGCAATCGAAACAGTAATTGTTAAAGCATAATCTATCAATAAAGCACTTCCAGAAATAACTCCTAAAGTAGGATTAAGTAATTTTGTGGCAACATAGTAACCACCCCCACCTGAAGGGAATAAATCAATTATCTGAGAATAACTTGATGCAATTACGTAAATTGTTATTACGCTAGCCAAAGCAATTAATATGCTAAGGTGTGGATGATTTGCCAAAGAAATCATTATTTCCTGAGGCCCATAGCAAGATGAAGATAAACCATCAGAGCCAAGCCCTACCCAAGCGAGAAATGCCATTAATGTAATTGCGTGATGAATTTTAGGATCGTGTGGATCCAATTTTTCACCAATTATTTTACTTTTAATATTTGTAAAAAAACTCATAATTTTTTAGATAGTATATTCACTAATAAGGTTTCTAATAGAACAACACCATTAGTTGATGTGCTTTTTAATTTTAAATCTATTTCACTAATAAGAATTATAGCATTTTCAATATCTTTAATAGAGTATAAGTTTAAACTGCTTAAATAATCATTTAAAAAATATGGACTTACTCCAATTTTTGGAGCTAATACATATTTATCTTTAATAGTAACAGATAACTCATATAATTTTAATAATGAAATGAAAAATCTAGTCATAATTGTTAGAATGAGTACTTCTTGCCTATCATACGAGAGCATATTTACTATAATTTCAATAGATTTATCAATATCTCTTCTGCCAATTGATTTTTGTAATTCAAATACATTGAAATTTCGTGAAACTCCTGTAATATTTATTACATCTTCATAGGTGATAAATAATTTTGTATCTGAAAAAATTATTAATTTCTCGAGTTCATTCTTTATGCTTCTTATATTTGGACTTGTTTGATTAACTAATAGTTCAATTGCAGATTGCTCAATTGTTCTGCCCTGAGCTTTTAAAGTATTTACAATGAATTTCGGGAAATCAGATTCCCAAATCATAGGAAACTCTACGGAATCGTATTTCTTAGTTAAAGTATTGAATGGAAATTTTGTTGTGTCAATCTTTTTAGGTTTATCATTAACATATTTAGGATTACATAAAGCGACTAATTTAGTTGACTTTAGAGGATTATCTAAATATTTGAAAAATGGATTTTTTTCTTCATTCTTTTTGCTTCTAGTAGCTGGAAATAATGAATCGAAATTTTTGCAAAAAACTATTCTGGTGTCGGTAATAAAAGGATAAGAATTAAGAGAATCAATTAATTTATTCAAATCAATGGTTTCAGCATCAAGAATTTCAGAATCGTATTCATTTTCTTTATTGATGAATTTTTTAGTAAGAGCAACAAAGAAATCCTCCATCAATGATTCTTCTTCACCATAGATTAAGATAATTGCAGGCAATTCCTTTGCATTTAAATACTTTTCTGTATTACTCATTTATTTATATTTCCCAATTACAATCAATGCTTAAATATTAATTTTCTTCAGCTAAATTGCCTTCTGGAGATTTAGATGTTTCTTCAGGTACTACATTTACTGTAGGATTCTCTGATTTTTCGGCAATTGATCCTAAAGCAACTTTATCCAAAACTTTACAAATTTTACTTATAACAGTTTTTTCCATTGCTGGCTTTAAAATATAATCAGAAATATTCAATTTAAATAATTTTACTAATAAATCGGCATTGCTTAATGCGGTGCAAGCAATAACAGCAGTGTCGTGAGTTTTAATTGTATCTCTAAGAATCTTTAATGCTGTTAGTCCATCCATTATAGGCATTTGCATATCCAATAGAATTAATGATACATCATTTTCATCTAAGAATACAAAAGCATCTTTAGGATTTTTTGCTTCAAAAACCTGACATTTTAGATTTTTTTCTATTACAAGCTTAATGAATTTCCTATAAGGAGCTTCATCATCAATTATTAATATCGAGAAATTACTATAATCCATAATTTTATAAGATTAATTTAAAACTAAAATTTTTTGTGGTAGCTCATCTGCTTCAACAAATCTATATAAGATTTTTATCATATCTTCTGTAATTAAATCACCTCTGGAGGCAATTAATAAGCCATAAGATGTAAAGTAGTCTTCTGCAATAAACATTCCTGGTTCAATTTTATTAATTAAAAGTCTGAGAACCATTTTATGTCCAAGAGTTCTTCTTTCAGTATCAACGTTTTCAAGAAAAGCATCAACCACTCTTTGATCGAAAAATATATCTGCTTTTGAATAAATATAATTATAAGCTGCTTTGTATTTAGCTTGGGTTATATTCATATAAACAGCATTATTAGCAATCTGAACAGTATTAATACCCTTCAAATTCTTATGATAAAGATTGTGGAATGTATTTACAACAGAAACAATTAATGCTCCAGGATGTATTTCACCTCTCATCAATTTTCGTGGAAATCCAGAGCCGTCTAATCTTTCGTGGTGTTGATATACTATTTCAGCAACGTTTTGAAAACTTTTATGTTTTTCTAATATTTTCATTCCAAAGAAAGGATGCAATTCATATTGCTTTCTTTCAATGTCTTTCATTTCATTTGGATGCTTATTTAAAATGCTATCAGGAAAACCAATTTTACCAATATCGTGTACTAATCCGGCAATTTCAATGTCAAATAACAATTCTTCTTTAACATTTAATGCTTTACCAACTTCTACAGATTTTTGAGATACATAACGTGAATGACTACCTTCATAATATTTTTCTTGTAGTGAAACAACATTGCTCAAAACCTCAATAGTTTGATAAAGATTTTCAGCAAATAAATTTTGTAATATTTCTACTTCGTTATTGTTATCTGTATTTTCCATATTTTACATTTTAATAAGTGTTGGTGATTCTACGCTAAATCCAAGAAATTTCTTAGCAATTTCAAAAAATAAAGTTGGAACATCAGTTACATAAAAATCAATCTTATGATTGCTTAACATATTGTTCTTCTCTTCTCCAAGCATATTATTTTCAGCCAATAACCTTATGGCATTAATTGCAGCATGCTCGCCAGTATCAATTAAATTAACATTTGGCAGAATTTCCATAATCAATTTATTCAATAGAGGGTAATGAGTACAACCTAAAATCAAAGTATCAATTCCATAATCTTTCAACTTCTTCAAATAATCTTCAGCAATCAATTTTGTTGCTGGATGATTTATTAACCCTTCTTCAACAAAAGGAACGAATAATGGGCATTCCTGAGAAAAAACTTCGAAATCACTTTGATTAACAGTTTTGATTGACTTTTCATAAGTATTGCTATTTATAGTCGCTCTAGTTCCTATTACTCCAATTTTACCATTTACTGTGGTTCTTAATGCCCCATTTACAGCTGGAGCGATCATCCCAATCACAGGAATATTTCCAGCAATACTTTTAATCGTTTCTAAAGCTACAGCTGAGACTGTATTGCAAGCAACGATAATCAGTTTAACATCTTTTTTTAATAAAAATTCAGTACAATCTTTTGCATATCTATTAACGGTTTCATTCGACTTATTTCCATAAGGAACACGAGCAGTATCACCAAGATAAATGTATTGCTCAGACGGTAAAAGCCTAATGAATTGTTTCAATACACTTAAACCACCTATCCCTGAATCGAATACTCCTATGGGCGAACTTTTATCCATTAACTCTAATATATTAAAAATACAAAAATAAGTCATTTTTCTGAATATTAAAAGACATTTATTTAATAAATTTGTTGCCTATCCTGTATATATTAATTATCAATTTCGTATTTTTGTAAAAACTTTTAGATTTTAATTGAAAAATTTGGAGAAAAAAAATGAATGAAATTAAAAAAATTGGGCTAATAACCAGTGGTGGAGATTGCGGTGGACTTAATGCTGCACTTTTAGGTGCAATTTATATGGCAAACCAAAAAGGTATTGAAGTAGTAATGATCCCAAATGGTTACGCTGGATTATATAATGTTGCTGATTTAGAATTAAAGCCAGTTGATATTAATAGAGCCGAAAAGATTTTTGCAGCTCAGGCTGGATCAGAAGCTGGCCACTCAAGAGTAAAAATTAGTAAAATTAAAGATACTGAAAAATATAATAAAATTAAAGATGGTCTTGCTAAGCAAGGAATTGATGCTTTAATTATTGCTGGTGGTGATGATACTGGTAGCGTAGTTGTTGATTTATTTGAACAGGGTATTAAATGTATTCACGTTCCAAAAACAATGGATCTCGATTTGCAGACTTATTCAGTCGGTGGTGATTCTACAATTAATAGAATTTCCAGATTTGTTCAAGACTTGAGAACTACAGCGGTTACTCATAATAGAGCTTTGATAGTAGAAGTTTTCGGAAGATATGCAGGTCATACAGCATTTCGTGGCGGTATTGGTGCTGATGTAGATTGTATTTTGATTCCTGAAGTTCCAACAGACTTTGAAGTGGTTTATAAAGACTTCAAAGCAACATATATGAGAAGAATTAAAAATTCTGATGTAAAAGCTGGAACATATTTAATAGTTTGTGCCGAAGGTTTAAAAAATAGTGATGGAAATTTCATTTCTGATGATTCTGCAGGTATTGACTCTTTTGGTCATACTAGATTAGCAGGTGCTGCAAAATACACAAGAAAACAATTAGAAAAATATATGTTTGCTGATCCTGATTGGGAACCATTCTTGAAAGAAAATGGAATTTTTGTTGAAGGAATTTATACTCATCCAGAAATTCGTGAAGTTCAATTAGGTCACTTAGTTCGTGCTGGTGAATCAAGTTCATATGATGTATCTTTTGGTAAACAATGTGGAGCTTCGGCTGTAATGTTATTATTACAAGGAATTATCGGAGTTACAGTAGTAGGAATTGAAGGCGATAAAGTTAAGTATATGCCAACTAAAGAAGCTATTGTGCAGCGTCATGTTGATTTGAATGAAGTATCATTATTCGAAAATCTTGGAGTTTGCTTTGGAAGAAACTCTGAAGAATTTAATCCAGTATTCGAAAAACAAGAAGGACATATCGTAAGATATTTATAAAAAAAATTGAATTTTTTTTTAGCAGCCATTTAATAATAAATAATTTTAAATGGCTGTTTTGTTTTTGTGAAATCTCTAAAATTATCTTTGAGTTTATTGCTTTTAATCGTATCATTCGTAAAGAAAGTAAGCGTATCATTCCCTAAAATGAAATTATTATCAATTATCATTGCGGCAGATTTTATCAATTTTCCATTTAAATTTTTCTCATTTTGAAACCAATTATTAAATACAGCGACAAAAGCTGAATTTTTTGTTATTCTGATTATTTCGTCAGAATTGAACTTTTTATCTTTTATTAATCTTGCAACTTCAATATTTGCTAAACCTGCCAAATCAATTATTTTTGCGTTTGTATATAGTGAAGCAGCACCAATATCATTTAAGGCAACTTCGGAATTTTTATAATATCTCAAAATAAATTCGGCTGTTTTCAAAGGTTGAGAGTAAATGTTATTAGTGGCAATAATTATTTTGGAGTATGATTCTAATCCTCTATAAAAAATTGGTACTGATAAAATTAGAAAATATATGATAATTTGACTTTTTGATAAATAAATTTTTAAATTTTCTAAATTAATGATAATTTGAAATATTGATATAGCAACTAAAAATGCTTCATAACGATAGAACCACCTTGTTCTTCCAAATTGTAAACAAAGCAATACAGCAACTAAAATGATTAAATTCAATATTAATAAATTCTTCGAATTACTTTTCTTTGAGTAATATATCGTTATTAAAGCAATTAAAATTATTATTGCCATATGTGGAGCAAGATAGATTTGTTTAGGAATTTGCAGGATAAAAAATTTGAAATTTTCTAAAAAATTAAGAGAAACTGATGATTTTAAATATATTGAATTTGGAAAAAGTAACCAACCTTTTGATAAAGATAAAATACTAAAACAAATTAGTACAATGGTCGATAAAAATATAATTATCAGCGCTTGCTTTTTTGATTTTTTATATAACAAATAAATTATAAATGGAATTATAAAGAAAATACTTTCAAGTCTTACAATTGGAGCAAACAAAAAAATCATAAAAGTAGCATCTGGATAATCAACCTTGTCTTTTTTCAAATATCGATTAAGCCATTCAATCATATAGAGCATTAACAAAATATGTAATATATGCTCAAGCCCTGTAAAATAAAGTGGCACAATTGGTACAGCTAAAATTCCAATCAATGTAATTAAGAATGATAAATAAACAGACTTAATATAATTGGAAATTAAGTAGAACAAGTAAATTATTAATATCGAGCCCAATAAGAAATTTAGATAAAATGGTATCATCGAATCAATTTTTGGAAAAATTGCAATTATTGTAGTCCAAAGTGGGGAAGACGATGAATTAGTAAAATCGGTATTCCTGATTCCCCAATGCCCTTGTGATTGCAAATTTTTCGCCATCGAGAGATGAATATATGCATCATCTAAAACATAATTAAAAGTTCCATTTGTTTTTACAATCTGGAAATAATAAAACATAGTTAGTATAATGTTAATACCAATCAAAATAATTGACAATGATATTATTCTTTGAATTCTTTTTTTATATTCCAACATCTAACCTGATTACTAAATCATATCTAGCAAAAATCAATGGGAAATACCTAACTGGAACTTTTTGTCCTTTAGTTTTTCCATATTCAGAAAGCAAATAAAACTGAGGTTTATTTTTAACAGCCTGAGAGAGAATTGCTGCAACATCTTCCGAGATCGAAATGATTTTTTTAGGAGTTCTATAATATTCTGAAATATTTACATTATTAAATTCGCCAATCAAGTAAGAGGGAGAGTCTGGGTCAGGCATCCAAGCAGAAGAATCAGCTTCAGCAGCCGTATGGCCTGGCTTTGGAATAGCAAAAGTTAAATAAAATCTGATGAATTCAAATTCAAGAGAATCTTTTTTAGGATTAAATGGGATTTTATTTTCTAACTGCAATGAATCAATCCAATAAGTCAATTGGTAAATCTGAGCATTTTTAATCCTATCAACATTATCATTAAATTCTTTGTAAATTGAGAGATTTGCAAAGTTAAAAGTTGAGTCTGGTGCTGCTTTATTATAAAAATTTGACCTAAAATTAATTGGTACCTGCAATTTAAATGAACTTAATGAATTAAGTGTATCATTATAACAAGAATTCAAAATAATCGGCAAAAGCAATAAAAGTATTAATCTATATTTTTTCATTTATTTATTCCTAATTAATTTTTCAATTTTAATTTGTTCGATTTGTTCTTTTTTTCCGAAATGACCTAACCAGAAAGTAAAGCCTAATGAGATTACTGGCTGAGATGCATAAGCAAGGTCACCATGAATTTCAAAAAAACCAAGTTTATATGAAATGCCAGATAAAACTCTAAAGTTATTGAATGATTCAACATTCATAACCAAAGGGTCAGCAAATTGAACTTCCGGATAAGGACTATTAATTTTATTGGTCATATTTGATGTATCTTTAACAGCTTTAATTTGTCCATTAATACCTTCAAATTGCAGACCAAAATACCCTGTAAAATCATTTCCAAATCCTTTGCTGAAAAATGTTCCTGCAGACCAGGCTTTAATGTCTATTCCACCTTCTCTATGCATATTATGAAAACTTCCTGTAAATGCCCAACCCATTTGGTCAGCTGGATGAAATAATTTCATAAAATCGTCTATTCTTTGATTGACAGTTATTCCATAATAATAAAAAAGTTCACCTTGTAACTTTTCAGCTAAAAATCTAGTTCTTAATTGAGTTTGAGTTGGTAATCCAATAATCAATTGCAAAGCTGGCAAACCGAGCATCAAATTCATTTTATTACCCTCTACATACGCAACAGATTTAATTGTAGAATCTAAATATGAATTACCATTATATTTATACGAACTATTTTGTGGATGCTGAGGAACGCTGAAAATTGGAGTAGATAAACCACCATAAATAGTTGGTTGCTGATTATTTCCAGTGGCATTATAGATTAAAACACCATTTCTGAATTCCGCGGTTTGAGTTACGTCAGTATTCCCATATCCTTGAGGCCTTTCGGCATTGAAATTCTTTTGATTGTCTGGAATAAATAAACTCATAAAAGATAAATCCACTGCAATTGACCATTCTTTTTGATAATTCGCATCGGTAAACGAATATGAATTTAAGCTTTCTTCTAGAGTAGTAAAAAGTGGTTTTAAATAGCCTTCTAGATTTTTACTCGTGAAAATTGTAAAATCTTTTGAAATGGATAAATTTTCAACTGCATTCAAAAAATGAGTATTAAAAAATAGAACCAGAGCAACAAAAAGCGTCTTAAAGTAAAGATTTCTCATAAAAGTTCCCAATAATACGATAAAATATCCATTTTTAAAAAATAATTAATATTCAAA
>CAIWET010000227.1 GCA_903911805.1 uncultured Ignavibacteria bacterium
AATATTTAATTTTTTAATTAATATTTGCAATATTCATTTTATTTTTTGTAATTTACATAATAGTTTTTATACTTTTTATAATTTTATGGAGATTTGATATGGCATCATCAGATTATTTACCAACAAAAGAAGGTGATTTAGTACCTTGGACTGAAAATTTTGTATCAGTAGCTAATGCTAATCTTGCAGCAATAGGCTTAGTTGCTCAAGATATTACTACTTTGAGAACAAAACAAACAGATTTTTCTACAGGATTAAATAATGCTATTGCAAAACAAACTGAAGCGAAATCTGCAACAGATAATAAGAATCTAAAAAAAGTTGCTTTAACAGATAATATAAGAATGTTAGCACGTCAAATATCTGCAAAGCCTGGTGTTCCAGATAATATCAAGATGCAATTAGGGATAAAGAATCCTAATTCTACTCCTTCTTCTACAATTCCATTGATTCCGATGGATCTAACACTTGAAACTATTGCTGGAGGTATTACTCGCTTAAAATGGGGAAGAAATAATAATTCTCAAGGCACAATTTTTTCTATAGAAGCATCTCAAAAACCAGATACAGATTTTAACATTATAGATTCTACAACAAAAACTACATTAGATACAGCATTTAACTTTAATGGAGTAACAACTTATTATAGAGTTAGAGCAAAAAAGAATGATCAAACATCTGATCCGAGCAATGTTGTAATGATTTAAGGAGTATTATTCTTTATTTTTGAATTGAATAATTGAGAAAATGATTAGAAATAAAAAATCCAGAGTTTGATTTCATTTAGAATAAACTCTGGATTTTTATATTATAATTAATATTTAATTAAAATAACATCCTAATTCTTAAAAAATTCTGCCATAATTTGGCAAACATATTTAATTTGCTCTTCTTCTAATTCAGGAAATATTGGCAGAGCAATAGTTTGAGCTGCAAACAGGTTAGCAATTGGAAAATCAGCATCATTATTATTTAAAAATGCAAAGCAACCTTGACGATGGAAAGGCACAGGATAATAAATCTCAGATCCAATTGAATTTTTTGCCAAGAAATTACGCATTTCATCTCTATTTTCAACTCTAATTATAAATTGATTGTAAATATGATGATTATTATGACCAAATTCCTGATAAATAGCGTTTGGAAGTAATACCTTATTTTTATCATCAAACTTGGTAATTCCTGCTTTTTCAGTCAAACCAAATTCAATTGCATACTTTTCATATAAAGCAGCATTTTTTCTTCTTCCTTGGTGCCAGGAATCAAGCAAAGGGAACTTAATATTAAGCACAGCCGCTTGGATAGCATCTAATCTGAAGTTGCCACCAACAAAATTGTGGTAATATTTAGGTTCCATTCCGTGATTTCTCATTTGTTTTAGTTTGATAAAAGTTGATTCGTCATTGGTAGTAACAAATCCACCTTCGCCAAAAGCTCCTAGATTTTTGGTAGGATAAAAAGAGAAACATCCCATAATTCCCATTGAACCAACAGGTTCGCCATTTTTGTATTGAGCACCAATTGCTTGAGCGCAATCTTCAATTACTGGGATATTATGCTTATTTGCGATTTTCAAAATTTCATCCATTTCAGCGGATTGGCCATAAAGATGGACTGGAATTATTGCTTTGGTGTTCTTTGTAATTGCTTTTTCGATTAAATCAGGATTTATATTAAAGTCTTTTTCTCTACTATCCACAAAAACTGGTGTAGCACCAACTCTTACAATTACTCCTGCGGTTGCAAAAAACGAGTATGTAGGGCAAATAACTTCATCGCCAGCTTTTATATCTAAAGCCATTAAGGCAGCTAATAAAGCGTCTGTTCCGCTAGAAACAGCTATTGCATATTTTGTATTGCAGTAATCTGCTAAAGATTTTTCTAATTTATCAACTTCAGGTCCTAAAATCAGCATTTGAGATTCTGCGACTCTAATTAATGCTTCATTTACTTCATTTTGGATTTGTTTGTACTGTAGTTTTAAGTCTAACAAAGGAACATTCATTTTCAATAATCTCCATAATTAATTTAAAATATCTTACAAAATTACGAAATTCTGTTATTTTGTGAACGTATTTTTATTTGTTTCCACGAATTCGCGTAATTTTCTTCTAACTTCTTTGTCCAAAAAAGAAAATATTCTAGTCATTGTATCTTGAGTGCCTTTTTGTGAATGTCCTTTAACTTTATGAATATTAATAGAATATTTATCATTTAATTCATAAAATTTAAGATATAATTCCTTATTTTTTAGTTCTTTACCAGAAGAACTCGCAATAAAATCATTATTTAATAATCTTTCTTTACGATTCATTAATCCAGTAATACCTTGAGAATCAGTATAAATATTGATTTTTTGATTTTCATATTTATCATTATGAATTATATCATCAATAGCTTTAAGTAAAGTCTCAATTTCAAGTTTAGTCGAAGAAGTATTTTGAAAATAAACAAAATTCATTAAATCAATGAAATATCTGCTATTAATTTCTTGAACTGATTTTTGCAATATATCATTATCAAAAATCATTATCCCACCCACTCCTACTTTCATTTGAGGATTTAGGCTCCCGTCTGTAAAAATTGCTAATTCATTCATTTAAATTTATGCCACTCCAAAATAATTTTTTTCTTTATAATAGACCAAATAATTCTTTTTTATAATTGCATTTTCAGGTTCTTTCAAATAAAAATCTTTATCAATAATCGAAAATGCTTCTTTTCGTGCTTGGGAAATAATTTCGCCATCAGAAGTAATATCGAGATATTTAAAATCAGGTAATCCTGATTGTCGAGTACCTAAAACATCACCTGGACCTCTCAATTTAAGATCAATTTCTGAAATTTTAAATCCATCTTCAGTATCACACATAGCTTTTAACCTTATAATAACTGACTTTTGAGTATTTTCATCAGCACTTTTTTTATTAATTTCATATTTAAATTTATCTTGAGTTGCCAAAATGCAATATGACTGGATATCACTTCTTCCTACTCTACCTCTTAATTGATGAAGTGCCGATAGACCAAATCTCTCTGCATTTTCAATCATTATTACAGAAGCTGATGGAATATCAATTCCAACTTCGATTACAGTAGTAGCAACTAAAATATCATAAGTTTTGTTTTTAAAAGCAATCATAGTATCTTCTTTTTCGTACCAAAGCATTTGACCGTGAAGAATACCAACTTTTAAATCAGGAAAAATATCTGCCTTCAATTTTTCGTAAAATGTCATTGCAGATTTTAATTCTAATTTTTCAGAATCTTCTACCAAAGGATAAACAATAAATGCCTGATGTCCTTTAGCAATCTCATTTCTAATGAAATCATAAGAAAATTCTAACTCGCTCTCATAAGCAATTTTTGTAATAATTGGAATTCTGTTTTTTGGCTTTTCACTTATAATTGAAACATCTAATTCTCCATAAACAGTCATCGAAAGCGTTCTTGGAATTGGAGTTGCTGACATTACTAAAATATGTGGAACTTGAAGATTTTCCAAGGAACGTCTCCCCAATTCTTTCATATTCGCTCTTTGAGCCACGCCAAATCGATGCTGTTCATCAATTACTGTCAATCCAAGTTTATGATAATAGACAGAATCTTCGAACAAGGCGTGAGTGCCAATTATAATTTGTGCCTTCCCTGTTTGAATTTCTTCTAAAATTTGATTTCTTAACTTCTTTTTTTGTCCACCAATTAGTTGAACAATTTTTAAATCAAATCCTTCAAGTTGTTTTGAAATCGTATGAAAATGCTGTTCAGCAAGTATTTCAGTAGGTGCAGCCATTGCAACCTGATAACCACTATCTATTGCTACTAACATCGAAAGCAAAGCTACAATAGTCTTTCCTGAGCCAACATCGCCTTGCAATAATCTATTCATTGGCTTACCAGTACCCAGATCATTTGTAATTTCTCGAATTACCTTCTTTTGGTCAGAAGTCAAAGCAAAAGGTAAATTATCATATAGTTTTCTAGCTAATTGACTTTTTGCATTAATTTCAGGTGCATTTTCGTTCACAATATTTTTCTTTTGTTTTCCGGCTAAAAATATTTCGAAATAAAAGATTTCTTCGAATTTCATTCGCTTTTTAGCAAGCTCCACTTCATTTAAATTTTTAGGAAAGTGTAAGTTCCATAATGCAGTTTTAATATCAGGTAATTTGTATTTTTCTAAAATAGAATCAGGAAGAGAATCAACTTGGTTTCCAATTTCACGCTCTAAAACTGAAAAAATTAAATCTCTTAAAGATTTTTGAGTAAATTGAGCCTTTGTTAATTTATCGCTCATAGAATAGACTGGTAAAATTCGTCCATCACCACTTAGTAATTCATCATCTGGTAAAATCACTTCAATTTCAGGATGATTGAATGAAATATTCTGATATTTATCTAATTCAGGTTTACCGCTTAATAAAATCTCATCACCAATTTCAAATTTTTTATTATAAAAATCAACATAATTCCAAAATGTAATAGTTGCACCAACTCGGCTATGATCCATAATTTTTAGATTCAAAACTTTTTTAGATTTCCCGAAAACGTGCATTCGCTTTTCAACAATTTTCGCCATAATTGTTGCTTCATTTTTTACACTAAAATTGGCAACAGAAGAAAACTCTTCAAAGGACATTTTATTCATTAATCTAACAGATAAACTCTGTAAAGAATAAACAGGGCTGCGGTCTATATAAGTTCTGGGTAAATATCTAATTAAATCTTCAGAAGTTGAAATTCCACAAGACAATAGCGCATTTGCCTTTACTGGACCAACTCCTTTATAGAATTGAAGAGGACTAATTATTTCTTCTGATTTTGCCAT
>CAIWET010000228.1 GCA_903911805.1 uncultured Ignavibacteria bacterium
AAAAAACCTGCCAAAATTTTGTTTTTTGACAGGTTTCGAAATCAAATTATTATTTGTTTTTGCAGTATTTGTCTAAGAAATCAAATACTTCGTGGTAATAAATTGCTTGCTCTTGAACTTTTAAAATCCAATGATTTTCTTTTGGATAAACAATCAATTTAGAAGGAATACCTTTTTGCTGAGCTACTGTAAATGCTTCTAATGCTTGAGAATAAGGAACTCTGAAATCCTTTTCACCAGCACTAATTAATATTGGAGTATCCCAATTATTTACAAACATATGAGGAGAATTCTTGTCATAATTTGGTTTGAATTTTGCATCCCACCAAGGTCCTCCAAATTCCCAATTAGGGAAGAATAATTCTTCTGTTGTTCCATATTTACTTACTACATCAAACACGCCAGCGTGAGAAACAAATGCTGAAAATCTTTTTTGATGATTTCCTGCTAACCAAAATGTGGCATATCCACCAGCACTAGCGCCCATAGCACAGAGCCTATTTTTATCAATATATGATTCTTTGCACATTTCGTCAGTTGCGGTTAATAAATCCTGCATTGGCATTCCGCCCCAGTCTTTAGAAATTGCATCATTCCAAGCCTGACCAAATCCAGGGACGCCTCTTCTATTAGGTGCAACAACAACATAACCGTTTGAAGCCATTTGCATAAAATTCCAACGATAACTGAAGTACTGACTAATTGTAGATTGAGGACCACCTTGGCAATATGTAATCATTGGATATTTTTTGTTTTTATCAAAATCTGGTGGTAAAATAACCCAAGCGTGGAATTTTTTGCCATCTTTTGCTGTGAACCATTTTTGTTCAATGATAACTGGCTTAATAACAGCAAAAACATCATCATTTTCACTTGTTAATTTAGTTTGATTTGTGCCATCAATATTCATTTTATAAATTTCAAATGGTCTATTCATATTTCGTTGGCAATATAAAATAGTTTTTCCATCTGGAGTAATAGCTAAACCATCTTCGTGGTTATTCATATCTTTTGTTAATGTTTTCCATTTGCCATCAGCAACATTAATTTCATAAATCTGTACAAGTGGACCATCTTCAGCAGTAAATAATATTTTTTTGCTGTCATTTGTCCAAACAATTTCACCAACCCATTGGTCTAATGTTTTTGATAATTCTGTTACTTTTTTAGTTTCTCTATTGTAAAGCATCAATCTAACTCTATCAGATTCAAATCCATCACGTTCTAAGCTATGGAATGCAATCCATTTACCATCAGGTGAATATAACGGTGCTTTGTCATAACCTTTATTTTCTGGGAAAATATCTATAGCTTTTCCGCCATTAACTGGAACAATATAAACACCCGAATTTGTTGTATTAACAAAGTCTTCTGTTTTTTTGCAAGTATAAGCAATTTCTTTACTGTCTGGTGACCAGGAGATTTCTTCGATTCCACCATTTGGAGTTAATGGAGTATCGTAAGGTTCTCCAGGCATCAAATCAACAGCATTTGTTCCATCAGAATTCATTACAAATAAATGAGAGAAATTTTCATCCTCCCATTGATCCCAATGTCTAACTGGAAGTTTTTCATAAATTCTAACTTCAGCTTTTGGGAATTGAGAATATCTATCTGAATTATTTTTTAGGATTTTCACATCTGTAGTATATAGAATATATTTGCCATCAGGTGAATAAGAGAAATTGCCAATACCATTTTCAACATTGGTAATTTTCTTTAAATCTGTGCCATCTATATTCATTGTATAAATTTGAGGTGCTCCATCTCTGGTTGAGAGGAAAGCTATTTTCTTTCCATCTGGAGTCCAAATTGCACTAAATTCTGAAGATGCGTCATTGGTGATTTGTTTTCTTTCTTTTCCATCTATCGAAATTAAATATAAATCTTTGAATACTTTATTTTCTGACAAATTGGGTGTTCCCATATTGTATAAAATCCAATTGCCATCAGGCGAGAGTTTTGGTTCACTGATTCTCTTTAATTGAACGAGAATTTCAGGTGTCAAGGTCTTTTGTGCATACACTGTTGAAAATATGAAGCTAAATATTGCTATAAACTTTAATAAT
>CAIWET010000229.1 GCA_903911805.1 uncultured Ignavibacteria bacterium
ATGGAGATTACAAAGATGAAACTAAAAAGAATATTCTTTACTATATTTTCTGTTTTAAGTACTTTATCATTAATAATATTATTTTTGGTCTTTAAAATAGTTGACCAGCAAATATCATATGATAAAAGTTTAGAAAATTTTAGTAAATCAGATAAATTATTAGAACACTTATTGCAAACTTCAGAAGAGATGTCGAGAATTGCTAGAGTAATAGTGGTTAGCGATGATTTTGAACAGACTGCTTTATTTAATCAAATCAGAGATGTATTTACTAAGAAAATCCCACTACCTAAAAAATACTTAAATGGAATAAGAAGTTTAAATATACACGATTTAGAGAAATATTCGGAAACATATTTAGATTACAAAGTTGCGGCAAAAGATTTTGGGTTATCTAAAAAGGCATTTGATTCACTAATGGAGATTGTAACAAATGTTGAAATTATTCAAAAAACTTGTGATTCTGCATTAACTGTCCTAAATAAAGAAAAAAATACGAATATAAAGGATAGGGCATCATTTAAATTGCTTTACAATTCTGAATTTAGAGCAAATCTTAATTTAGTAAATACATCAATACAAAAATTGAGACTTGTAATACACGAAGATAATCAAATAGAAAATAGTGTCCATGAAATTTATAGGAAGGATATAATTCTTCTTTTATTTTTAATGATTTTTATAATGTTGATGTTAGAAGGTTTAATATTTAATTATGTGATTAAAAGAATAATTAAACCAATTATGTCATTGAAAGATGCAGCAGAAAAAATATCAATAGGAGATAGTAATGTTACTTTAAATATTAATAGTAAAAATGAAATTGGTTCACTTGCTGATTCATTCCATAAGTTGATTTTGTATTTCAGAGATCTTTCAGAAGCAATGCAAAAGTTAGCAAAAGGCGAGTTTACTGCCACATTCAAACCTAAATCAGAAGAAGATTTATTAGGAAATTCATTCCTTGAAACCAACTACAATTTAGAAAATCTTTATGAAAAATTTCAATTATTAAATTTTGAGCTTGAACGAAAAGTAATTGAAAGAACAGAAGAACTTGATAAAGAAAGATTGTTGATGGTTACCCTTTATAACTCTGCCCCAGAAATAATTTATTATAAAGATATTCATGGAGTTTATCAATTTGTAAATACTGAATTTGAAAAATTATATGGTAAAAATAAATCAGAAATTGTTGGAAAATCAACATTTGATATTTTAGACAAAGAAATTTCTGATAATATAATTTCTAGTGAAAATTTTGTTATCCAAACAGGTATTTCACATAATTCTCAAGAATGGATAAAAAATCATGAGAATAAAGATTTGTTAATGGAAGTTTCTAAAATCCCCATTTTTAGTAATGAAGGTTATTGTTTAGGAATTTTAGGAATTTTAAGAGACATTTCCGAGAAGTATGAAGCAGAAACTGCATTGCATTTGTTTAGTTATGGAATGGATAATGCTGCAGATGCTATATTCTGGATAAATCCAGAAGATGCTACATTAATTCAAACAAATCAAACAACCGCTGAATTTCTTCAATATACAAAAGAAGAATTATTAGGAATGAAGTTAGATAAATTTGATATCAATTTTCAAGATGAACTTTGGCGACAAAGTGTTAATATTATAAATAGTGGCAAAAGTTTAGAATTCAATAGTATTTACAGACGAAAAGATGGTTCAACGTTCTCTGGAGAATGTACCATAAGTTATTTGGAATTTAGAGGAAAAGGTTATATTGTAAATATCACAAGAGATGTTACTAAACGTAAAGAATTTGAGAAATTATTAGCAGATAGTGAAGAGTATTCTAAATTGATTTTGGATACATCAGGCGAAGGAATAATAGGTGTTGATTCAAATGGAGTTTGTACATTTGTTAATCATTTTAGTTCAAAACTTTTAGGATATACCAAAGAAGAATTAGTTGGAAAGAAGATTCATGGCATTATACACCATTCACATATTGATGGTAAAGAATATTTTAGTAAAGAATGCCCAGTTAAAGAGACTTTAAAAAGTGGAGTATTTCATAAAGTTTCAACAGAAGTATTTTGGAAGAAAAGTGGAGAATATTTTCAAGTAGAATATTCATCATTTCCAATTGTTCGAAATGATGAAATAGTAGGTGCAGTTCTTACTTTCAATGATATTACTCAAGAATTAAAGGCACAAGAAGAGATTCAAAGATCTAAAAAACTAGCTGAATTAATCATTGATTCTAGTCCTATACCAATAGCACTTACAACAGTTAATGATGGAACAATTTTAAAAATGAATAAAGCTATGGCTGAATTTCATTTGGTTGATCATTCAGCAATTCAATATATGAAAACAACAAGTTGGTATATTAACCCTAACGATCGTTTACCTTTAGTTCAAAAAATGCAAAATCAAGGTTACCTTTCCTCATTTCCAATTAAATTGAAAAGATATGGTACAGGAGAAGTTAGGGATTGTTTATTATCATTTACTCCATTAATTTTTGAAGGGGAAAGTACATTAGTCGGAGCAATAATTGATGTCACCGAAAGTAAATTGGCTGAAGAGGAATTAAAAAAACTATCAATGGCTCTTGACCAAAGTCCGGTTACTGTTATAATCACTGATACAACAGGAGTAATTGAGTATGTAAATCCACATTTTGAGAATGTTACAGGATATTTTTCTAGTGAAGCGATTGGAAGAACATTATCTATAGTTAAATCTGGATATCACGATAACTTGTTTTACAAAGAATTGTGGGAAAAATTATTGAATGGTTTGCAATGGCATGGCGAGTTTTGCAATAAACGTAAAGATGGTTCATTATATTGGGAATTGACATCAATATCTCCAGTAAGGAATTCATCAAATATTATTACTCATTATATTGCTGTGAAAGAAGATATTTCTGCAATCAAAAAAATTCAGGAAGAACTAATAAGTCATGAAAAATTAACTACTGGAACTGCTCACGCTGTTACAGAATTAATAACTAACCACGACACCCTGTCAGCTATTCGAAATAGTTTGAAAATAATTGGACAATCAACTAATCATGATAAATGTTATATTTTTGAAAATAATAAATTAATTGATGGGACTCTTGTTTATAGCCAGAAGTTTGAGTATCTTTCATATGAAGTATTTAAAAATAATGATTATTTAAATTGGGTTAATGTTCCTTATGATAAAGAATTTATTGAATTAATTGACATGTTTAGTAATAAAGATACAATTGATTTAAAATATTTGAATGTTATCGATGCAATGAATAATAGCATAAAAGAGAATATTGAAAATGATTTTAACGATATATTAGATTTGTTCAATAGTATTGATATGACTTCTAAACAAATAGATCAAGATTTAGAAAAAATTTCAAGTTATTCAACAAATGAGAATTTATATATTATTCCAATATTTCAAAATAATGTTATTTGGGGATTTTTGGGACTTGATAGTTATAATAAGAGAATTTATACTGAAAAAGAAAAATCAATCTTTTTAGCTTATTCAAATACACTTAGTGCAATTATAACTAGGGATGAAGACCAAAAATCAATTAGAACAAACCAGGAAAATTTGAGAAATGTATTAGAATCTAATCCAACTGGATTAGCAATTGTTGATTTTGAATCGAATGAAGTTTTATTAAACAATATGGCTCTAAATGATATTTTTGAATATGAATTCAGTCCTGGTATTGAATTTGATATTATGGAAAGTATTCTTATTAATGAAGATAGAAGGTATTTTGCTATAAAGTTTTGGGAAGAAGGAAAAATTTTAAATGTAGAATCTCAATTCAAAAAATTTAATTCAGATAGAATTTTCTGGGCAGTATTTTCTATAATACCTTTAAGTTATTTAGATAGAGAAGCTGCATTATTTAGTATAGTAGACGTTACTGATATGAAAAATCTTCAATTAGATTTTGAAAAATCTAAGCAAATTGCTGAAGAAGCAACAAAAGCAAAAAGTGACTTTCTTGCAAATATGTCTCACGAAATAAGAACTCCAATGAATGCCATTATTGGATTAAGTCATCTAGCTTTAAAAACTAATTTAGAACCCAAACAGAAAGATTATCTACTCAAAATAGAAAGATCTGGCCAATCTTTATTGGGAATTATTAATGATATCCTAGATTTTTCAAAAATTGAAGCAGGGAAATTATCCATTGAAAATGTGGAATTTAATTTAGAAACAGTTCTTGACACTTTGTCAAATGTAGTAACATATAAAGCGCAAGAGAAAAATCTGGAAATTGTTATAGCATCCAAGCACGATGTTCCTTTACAATTAATTGGTGATCCTTTAAGAATTGGACAAGTATTAATAAATTTATCATCTAACGCTGTAAAATTTACCGAAAAAGGGGACATAATTATTAAAGTTGAACTTTTAGGACTTAAAGCAAATAAATGTCAACTTAAATTTTCTGTAACTGATACTGGAATTGGATTAACAGAAGAACAAATAAGTAAATTATTTCAATCATTTAGTCAAGCTGATAGCTCTACTACAAGAAAATTTGGAGGTACTGGTCTTGGACTTTCAATTAGTAAAAAACTTGTTGAATTAATGAATGGCAATATTTGGGTAGAAAGTGAATATGGAAAAGGTTCATCATTTATGTTTACAGCTGAATTTGAAATTCCTGAAAATTATAAACAAGAGAGTTTTTTACCGTCATTAGATTTAAGAGGATTAAGAGTTCTTATTTGTGATGATAATGAAACATCTAGAGAAGTTTTAAGGGATTCTCTCGAGAGTTTTACTTTTAATGTTACTGAAGTCAGCTCAGGTTTAGATGCCATAAGAGAAATAGAAGAAAATCAAGCAAATCCATATGAATTAATTTTAATTGATTGGAATATGCCAGATTTGGATGGACTAAAAACATCTGAATTAATATTAAATAATCATAAACTCTCAAAAGTACCAATAATTATAATGGTATCCGCATATAATAGAGAAGAGCTTATAGATCAAGCAATAAACATTGGATTACAAGCATTTTTAACAAAACCTGTAGGTTATTCTTTGTTATTTGATACTGTAATGAATGTGTTTGGAAAAGATATAAAAAGAGGATCTAAATTAGAAGCAAAGTCGAATAAATACTTCGACAATTTATTTTTAATTTCAGGAGCAAATATATTATTAGCTGAAGATAATGAAATAAATCAACAAGTAGCTTTCGAATTATTTGAATCTGTTGGTTTTAAAATTGAAATAGCAAATAATGGAGCTGAAGTTTTAAAATTAATCAATAACAATAATCCTGATTATTTTGATATAATTTTGATGGATCTTCAAATGCCAATAGTAGATGGATATACAGCTACAAAGGAAGTTCGAAAAAATGAAAAATATAAAAATATTCCGATTGTAGCAATGACAGCAGATGCTATGTCAGGGGTAAAAGAAATTTGTATCGAAATTGGTATGAATGACTTTATTACAAAACCAATTAATCCAGAAGAAGTTTTTAAAATTTTATTAAAATGGATAAAACCAAAATTAGACAAAAAAGAAGCTAAAACAATTATTACTAATTCTCAGGTAAAAGAAGTATTCATTCCTGAAATTACTGGTATCGATATAAATGATGGTTTATCTAGAATTAATAATAATAGAACATTATTTAATAAATTATTGAAAAAATTCCACGAGACAAATATTAACTTTAAGGAAACATTAATTGAAGCATATAATAGTGGTGATTTTGAAACTGCCGAAAGAACAGCACATACTGTTAAAGGAGTTGCTGGAAATATAGGTGCTAAAAAATTATTTATCACAGCAGGAATATTGGAAAAAAGATTAAGGGAAAATCTAGATATTGATATTAATAAAGAAGCTGATGAATTAATGTATGTACTTAAACCAATATTAAATGACATTGAAAGGGAAATTTTAATTCCCGAAGGATTAATTTCAAAACCAGCAGAATCTGATACTATTGTTTCAGTTGTTGATAAAACTCTACTTTTAGTTCATTTTGAAAAACTAATTGAAATGTTGGATGATGGCGATTTTGAATCTATAAATAAAATTGATGAAATAATGCAAATAACTGATTATTATTTGAAGAATGAATTATTAAAAGTAATGAAAAATGCTGAAAATTACAACTATGAAATTGCAAAAGAAATGATGGAAGAATTAAAAACAAAAATTCTTGGAGAGACTAATGAGTAACTCATTATATGAATCGCGAATTTTAATAGTAGATGACACTAAGGAGAATATTGATGTTCTTGGGGAAGTCTTATCTCAATACAAAAGAAATGTTGCTTTGAATGGTGAAAAAGCAATTAAAATTGCTAAAGAGAAAAGACCTGACATTATACTTTTAGATATTATGATGCCAGATATGGATGGTTTTGAAGTTTGTAGAATTTTAAAAGCTGATAATGATACAAAAGATATACCAGTTATTTTTGTGACTGCTAAAAATTTAATTGAAGATGAAGTAAGAGGATTAGAGCTTGGAGCAGTTGATTTCATTTCTAAACCAATAAGTCCTCCAGTTGTAATAGCCAGAGTTAAAAATCATCTTGAATTAGAGATTGCTCGTAAAGAACTAGAAGAAAAAAATCTTGAGTTAGCCGAGGCATTGAATAATTTAAAAACTACTCAAAATCAATTAATTCACTCAGAAAAGCTTTCTGCTCTTGGAATGTTAGTTGCAGGAATTGCCCACGAAATTAATTCTCCTTTAGGTGTTATTCAGTCTTCGAATAAGTCTATATTTACAGACTTAGATAATATATTAAGTAATATTGCACTAATTGGTAAATTCCTTAATTATGATAATGAAATTAAATTTAATAATTTGATAAATAGATCACTTAAAAAAACAAATACTCTCACTTCATTAGAAGAAAGATTGTTTAGAAAACAATTAAGCTCTGATTTAGAAGAGAAAAAGATATCAAATTTTGAAGAAATTGCCGAAATTCTTGTTGAACTTGGAATTTATAACAATATTGATGAATATATTTCATTATTTAATAGCAATGATGCTTTAAAAATATTAAATTCAGTTAAAAAAATAGCAAGTATTTATTTCAGTAATTTTATCATTTCAAAATCAGTTGAGAATGTATCGAAGATTGTTTATTCTTTAAAAAATTATGTTGGATTTGATTCTGAAGGAAAGAAATTGCTTGGTAATATTCACGAAACTATTGATACTATTCTTACCATTTATCATAATCAAATAAAGCATGGGATTGAGGTAATAAAAGATTATAAAATTGACAAATTATTCTATTTTGTTCCAGACCAAATAAATCAAGTTTGGACAAATATTATTCATAATTCACTTTATTCAATGGGAGGAAAAGGCACAATCACGATTAAAACTTATATAGAAAATGATTATGCGGTTATTGCTTTTGCTGATACTGGTGAAGGAATTTCCGATTCAATAAAAGAAAAAGTTTTTGAACCATTTTTTACTACTAAACCTCATGGTGAAGGTACTGGATTAGGATTGGATATAGTAAATAAAATAATTAAATGTCATAATGGTAGAATTGAATTAAAAAGTGAAGTAGGTTATGGAACAACATTCATTGTATTCTTACCATATATTTTAGAATAGTAATTTTAATATATCTTAGAATTATTTTATTGATGTATCGTGATTGCTTTTTTAAATTTTTGTATTAATTTAAGCAAAATATAAATTAATAA
>CAIWET010000230.1 GCA_903911805.1 uncultured Ignavibacteria bacterium
ATAATTTTTTATAAATAAAATAATACCTTATATTTCAAAATAACCTTAGTAGAAAACCATAATTTTCAAGAATCATATAACCTTATTAATAAGGTTAAATTTATATGTGTTTAAATTTTTCTACTAAGGTTGAGGATAAAATAAGGTTTTTTAAATTAGGAAAAATATAGGAAAAATGGATTAGGAATAATTTTTTATTTGGAAAACACACCCCCCGTCCCCCTCTTAATAGAGGGGGCGAAAGAAAAATCACTTTTAAAAATTCCCCCTCTATTAAGAGGGGGTTAGGGGGTGTGTCATATAAAGATGTCCAACACTTTTAAAGTGTCGGACATCTGAACTGAATAGAGGAGTTTTTATCTAACTTCTGCTCCGCAATCAATCTGATCGCTCAAAGGAGATACTAATGCTAATTTCCCGTCTGATGTATTTGCGGCTAAAAGCATTCCGTGGGACTCTAAGCCCATTAATTTTGCAGGCGCTAAATTAGCTACTAAAATTACAATTTTTCCGATTAAATCTTCTGGTTTATAATGCTCAGCAATTCCTGCAAGCACTTGGCGTTCTTTAGTCCCATCATTAACCATCATCTTGATTAATTTTTTTGATTTAGGAACATTTACAGCACTTACAATTTTTGCTGTTACTAAATTGATTTTTTTGAAATCGTCAATTGTAATCAAATTTGTTGGCTCTTCTGCAATAGCTTCAGTTTTATTTCCAAGTTTTGCCACTTGAGCATTGATTAAATCATCCTCAATTTTTGCAAAAAGTAATTCAGGTGTATTGAGTTCTTTACCTTCAATTACACTTGGGCACATAGCATCGAGCCAATAGTTTTCGTAACCATTTGCAAAATCTGATTCGCCACAATATGGTTTTAATCCTAAAATGGATTTAATTTTATTGCAGGAAAATGGAACAATTGGTGCAAATAAAATTGATAGAGAGTTTACTAATTGAACACAAATATATAGCGTTTTAGCTGCTTTTTCAGGGTCTTCTTTGATTGCTTTCCAAGGAACTTCATCGTTGAAATATTTATTTGCGGCTCTGGCAATATTCATTGTTTCTGAAATTGCATCTCTAAATCTGAATTTTGCATAATTTGCTTCAATATTTTTTATTCCAACCCATAAAGATCTGATTAAATTTAAATCATTCAAATCAAGATGATCGCCAAATTGCGCTTGAATTTCTTCGAAATCAACTTCTGCATCAATTCCGATTTCATTGAAATAATCCGTTAATTTTGACCAATAGATTGCTAATTGCTGATATTTTTCAGGTAAAACAGGAACTTTATTTTCAAAATTCTTTGCTAAAAACTGAAGACTTCTATTGATGAAATTTCCAAAGATAGCGGATAATTCATTGTTATTTCTTGCCTGAAAATCTTTCCAGGTAAAATCAGAATCTTTTGTTTCTGGAGCATTCATTGCAAGGGTATATCTTAAAGCATCAATATATTTGGTATCAGGAAATTCTTCGATGAATTCTTTTAAATCAATTGACCAATTTCTTGATTTTGAGAATTTCTGACCTTCTAAATTTAAAAATTCATTTGCAGGAACATTTTTAGGTAATAAATAATTATCTCCTCTTGCGTGTAGCAAAGCTGGGAAAATTAAAGTATGGAAAACAATATTATCTTTGCCTATAAATGCTAAATAATCAGTTTCTTGGCTTTGCCACCAATTACTCCATTCATCTTTGCTGAATTTTCCATTTATAGAAGATTGTGTATCAAAGAATTCTTTAGTTGCAGAAATGTAACCTAAAACAGCTTCAAACCAAACATAAAGGGCTTTTCCTTGAGTCTGCTCTGGCGTTAATCCCTCAATGCCATCAATTTTGACTCCCCAGGTTAAATCGCGTGTAATAGCTCTTTCTGTAAGTCCTTGATTAAGCCAGCTTTTTGTTTGCTGGATTACGTTATCTTTCCACTCTGAAGAATTACTATTAATATAATTTTCTAAAAATTCCTGATATTGAGATAATTGTAAATACCAATGAGATGTTTTTTTGATAATAGGTGTATCTCCAGAAACTAAACTTTTTGGATTTTTTAAATCTAATTGATTATAATAAGCACCACAAGAGTCACACTGGTCGCCTCTAGCTTTATCAGAACCACAATTTGGACAAATCCCTTCAACATATCTATCAGGAAGGAACATATTAGCTTTGCCATCAAAAAATTGTTCTTCTTCTTTTTCGATCAAAATACCTTTTTTAAGAAAATCTCCAAAAAATTCTCTTGCTGTTTCGTGGTGATTAGGATTTGAAGTTCTCGAATAGATATCAAAGCTCATACCGAAGCTTTTGAAAGCGTCATAATTAGCATAATGATATTTATCAATGATATCTTTTGGTGATACTTTTTCTTTTTCGGCAGCAATAGTAATCGCAACTCCGTGTTCATCAGAACCACAAACATAAAGAACATTCTCGCCTCTAAGTCTGCTATATCTAGCAAAAATATCTGCTGGAAGATATGCACCGGCACAATGCCCTAAGTGAATATATCCATTAGCATAGGGGAGAGCTGATGTTATTAATTTCTTATTCATATAATCCTATTTATTTTATTAGTTTAATTTCTACTTCAACAATTCCTTTTTTCATCATACCGAGTTCAATAGCAGCTGCTTTACTTAAATCGATAATTCTTCCAGAAACAAATGGTCCACGATCGTTTATAGTAACGACACAAGTTTTTCCATTTTCAAGATTTTTAACTAAGAGTTTAGTTCCAAAACCTAAAGTCTTATGAGCAGCTGTTAATTTGTCTTGAGAAAAATAATCTCCATTGGCAGTTTTTCTTCCTTCAAATTCATCTCCATAAAAAGAAGCATAGCCTCTTTCTCCATCGAAACTCTCTGTTGGAGAATAAATGCTTTTATTACTACTGCCATAAGACACTCCATTTCCTGAGAATCTTACAATTGATGTACAAGAAGATATTAAAATCAAAGAACTAAGCGTTGTTAATATTGCAATTAACCATTTCATATTCTACTTTAAAAATACAAAAATAACTAAAAAAATCTAATTTTTAGTTGACTATTATTGATAATTCATGAATTGATATTGAAAAATTTAATAGGATAAATAATGAGAAGGTAATTAAAAAGAAAAACCCTTTATAAATTTGCTTTATAAAGGGTTTTTAGTAGCGAGGCTAGGACTTGAACCTAGAACCTTCGGGTTATGAGCCCGACGAGCTACCAATTGCTCCACCTCGCGATCTCAGAATTCAAAATTACGACAAAAAATCGAGATATCCAAGAACTATTTTCATTTTGTGCAAAATAAAAACTAATATTTGATTAAATGCCATATAAAGCTCGAATTCTTTTGCAAAAATAAATTTTGCATTTTATCGTTTCTACTGTTCTATTATTGGGAATTATAGTGAGATATTGCTGATATGCAAAGAACAATGCTAAAATCGAAGATTCATAGAGCCAAAGTTACCGAGGCTAACCTTTATTATGAAGGTAGCTTTACTATTGACTCTGAATTACTCGAAATTGCCGATATGCTTCCTTATGAAAAAATTGCAGTTGTTAATATTAATAATGGCGAAAGATTTGAAACTTACATTATTCCAGGCGAAATAGGAAAAAGAGACTTTTGCTTGAATGGAGCAGCAGCTCGTAAAGCAGCTGTAGGTGATGAAGTTATCATTATAAGCTATGCCCAATATGATAAAAGCGATTTAAATGAATATAAACCTACTATTGTTTTGCTTGATGGCAATAATAATATTAAAAGTGTTACTCACGAAACCGAACCTTTCAAAATTTTTAACAGAGAATAAATGTTTACTAAAGATTTAGCTGTGGTTATTCTTGCTGCTGGTAAAGGCAAAAGAATGAATAATCCTGATATGCCTAAAGTAATGGCTTTACTAAATGGCAAACCACTCGTAGAATATGTAATCTCTCAGGTAAAAGAACTTAATCCATTGAAAATTATATTAGTTGTTGGTCATCATAAAGAGATGATCATCGATTATTTTAATAATTCAGACAATTCTTTGGAGTATGCCCTTCAACTTGAGCAATTAGGTACCGGACACGCAGTTGCCCAAGCAGAAAGTGCTTTGAAAGACTTTTCTGGAAATGTATTAATTTTGGCTGGAGATGCTCCGTTGATACAAGCATCTACACTAATGAATTTTATAGCCAAACATTTTGAAGACAAAGCCATTGCTTCTGATTTAACAGCAATCGCAAATGATCCAACAGGTTATGGAAGAATAGTTAGAAATAATCTAGGTGATTTTATCAAAATTGTTGAGCAAAAAGATGCTTCTGATGAGGAAAAATTAATCAAAGAAATCAATAGTGGAATATTCTGCGTAGATTCAAAAGAATTATTCCCTGCTCTTGCTGGATTGAAAAATAATAATGCTCAAGGAGAATATTATTTAACAGATATTATTGATTATTTCATTCAAAATAATAAAAAGGTTATTGGAGTTTCAGGGGCAGATTTTGATGAACTTCAGGGAATAAATACAATTGATGAATTGAAAAAGGTTGAGGATTTCCTCAATTCTAAAAAATAAATTGTTAATAAAATTAAAGTTGATGTTATGATTACTGGTGTAAACCATATTGGAATTGCTGTAAAAGATTTGAATAACAGCATTAGTGTATTTTCTAAAATTCTTGGAACAGATAAATACCATACCGAAACTGTTGCAGAACAAAAAGTTAATGTTGCTTCTTTTAATATTGGCGGTGTATTAATTGAACTTACTGCCCCAACAAGCGAAGATAGCCCAATTGCAAAATTTATTGAAAAAAAAGGTGAAGGCATCCACCATATTGGATTCGAAAGTGACAATGTAAAAGATGAACTAGTTCGTTTAAAAAATGATGGTTTGCAGCTTATTGATAATGAACCAAGATTTGGTGCTCACGAAATGCTGATAGCATTTTTGCATCCAAAAAGCACAAATAGTGTGCTAACAGAAATTTGTCAACATAAATAAGAAATAAAAATATAATGAATAAATTCATTTTGATGATATTAGACGGCTGGGGACAAGGCAATAAAGATAGCTCTGATGCTATTTTTTCAGGAAATACACCTAATATTGATAAATTAATGGCTGAGTATCCAAATGCAGAATTAATGACTTCTGGTGAAGTTGTTGGTTTACCAGAAGGACAAATGGGAAACTCAGAGGTTGGGCATCTTACTATTGGTGCTGGCAGAGTCGTTTATCAGGATTTGGTAAGAATTAATATTGAATGCCGAAATGGTAATATTGCAAAAAATCCAGAATTAGTTAAGGCTTATCAATATGCTAAAGAAAATAATAAAGCTGTTCATTTGCTAGGATTAGTTTCTGATGGTGGTGTACATTCAATGGATACTCATATTTATAAGCTCTGTGATGTTGCTAAAGATTTCGGTTTAAAAGATGTATTCATTCATGCATTAATGGATGGACGAGATTGTGATCCAAGGTCAGGAGCAGGTTTTATTTTTAATCTTGAAGAACATTTAAAAACATCTGTTGGTAAAATTGCTACTGTTGGTGGCAGATATTACACTATGGATAGAGATAAAAGATGGGAACGAGTTAAAGTTAGTTACGATTTACTGGTAAATTCTATTGGAACTAATTACAAATCAGCTCATCAATCAATATTGGATAGTTATGCTGACGGAATAACCGATGAATTTATTAAACCTATTGTTGTTGTAGATAAGAATGAAAAGCCATTAGCCAAGATAAATGAGGGAGATGTTGTAATTTGTTTTAATTTCAGAACTGATAGATTAAGAGAAATAACAACTGTTCTCACTCAAAAAGATATGCCGGAATATAATATGAAAACCATTGATTTATATTATGTTACAATGACTTCTTATGATGATTCTTATGAAAATGTTCATTTAATGTACGAAAAAGACAATATTAGTAACTCATTGGGTGAAATTATTGCTAATAATGGACTTAAACAATTAAGGATAGCAGAAACAGAAAAATATCCACACGTTACTTTTTTCTTCTCAGGTGGAAGAGAATCCGAATTTGAAAATGAAAAAAGAGTGTTAATACCATCTCCTAAAGTTGCAACTTATGATCTTCAACCAGAAATGTCAGCTTATTTAGTTAAAGATGCTGTAATTTCCGAAATTGAAAATAATCATCCAGACTTTATATGTTTAAATTTTGCTAATGGAGATATGGTTGGTCATACTGGAATTTATCCGGCAATTTTAAAAGCAGTTGAAACTGTAGATGATTGTGTAAATCAAGTAATTAACGTTGCAATTGCAAATGATTATGATGCTTTGATAATTGCAGATCACGGAAATGCAGATTTTACAATTAATGAAGATGGCTCTCCAAATACTGCTCATTCATTAAATCCTGTTCCTTCAATTTTAGTATCTAAGAGATTTAATAAAATTGAAAACGGAATATTAGCAGATGTTGCACCTACTATTCTTAAAGTTATGGGTGTTGAAATTCCAAAAGAAATGACAGGTAAAGTATTGGTATATTAAGATATTAATAGATATATTTGAGATATATTTGAGATTGGGGTTCAATTGTATGAACCCCTTTTTTAATTCAAGTTTTATTATTTTTTAATAAGGTCCATAAGACCTTCCATTACTTCAATATTTACTTTTTTATATTTCTTAGAAATTCTTTTTATAAATTCTCGAATATATGGGACTGGTAATTCACCATTTTCTGTAGAAACAATCATTACATCATTGGCAGGAAGAATTAAAATTTCTTTAACTTTTCCAATATATGATTTATCTTCAGCATTATAAACATCAAATCCAGTAATTTCACTTGTGTAATCGTCGTCATCTTCATCATCGAACAATTCTTTAGGTTCGTAATATACACCATTTTCTTTGAATTTTGCTGCTGAATCAATATCATTAATATTTTGTAAATGTAAAATGAAATTTTTTCCATCTTGATTCCACTTTGTACAAATGAACTTTTCAGCAAATTGTAAAGAAAATCCCATAAATAGATTATCTCCTGGTTTAATCATACTCATACCAATATCCATAGTATTGACTAATAAATCCCCTTGAAGACCTTTTGTTCTCGCAACATATCCTGCTAATTTTAATTCCATTTAAATTTCCTTCTCAATAATTACCGTAACAGGACCACTATTTATAAATTCAAGATCCATCATTGCTCCAAAGACTCCGGAAACTATGTTTAAATTGTAGTTATCCTGCATATATTTAACAAAATCGTTGTAAATTGGCTCTGATATTTCTGGTTGAGCAGCATCAATATAACTTGGTCTGAATCCTTTTTTTGCATCTCCATATAATGTAAAATTTGAAATAATCATAATTCCACCATTAATATCACTTACTGATTGATTCATTTTACCATTATCATCGATGAATATACGGAGATTGGCAATTTTATTGGAAAACCATTTAATACTTTCCATATTGTCAGAATGTGTAATGCCAAGTAAAACTAAAATTCCATTTTTAATTTCTGAATGGATTTTTCCATCAATTATACATTTTGCAAATTTTACTCTTTGAACTATTGCTTTCATTTTTTATGTGCATAATAAAATGAAATTTGACATTAAATAT
>CAIWET010000231.1 GCA_903911805.1 uncultured Ignavibacteria bacterium
AACAATTTCGAAAATAAATTTATATAATCCATAATTTCCTCTTATTTTGTTAAAATAAATTTATTGAAACCAAATGAGTTATTTGAAGATACTTTTACAATATATAAACCTGAAGGGAATTCCGAAACATCAATACTTATTAAATTACTTAAATCATCATTCCATTCATTTCTCTGAAATTGTGCGACAATGATACCTAGTGAATTATATAATTCAATTTTTGACGGAGCAGGATTAGGTAAATAGTACTCAATTTGCACAAAATTTTTACCAATAATATTGTTATATTTGCAATTTATTTTAATTTCTGAATCTATATTGAAATTTTGTTCGAGAACTTCAGACAAAATAGGAATACCCCAAATTGTAAAGTTATATACAACTTGATCGGGTGTTGTAGGATACCAGCCAATTATCGAATTGTTATTTGCATTATAAACCTGATAACAATATGTCTCTAAAGTTATTCTATCATTACGATATGAAATATCTCTAATGTTGTTATAATTGAAATCATTTCTATTCGGCAAGTTGTCACCAACAACTCTGCACCAACCAACTTGTAAATTACTATTTTGACTTGGTTCTGTTGGTTGAGCTGCACTCCAACCAATTGTACCGTCACCACCTCTCCCCCAGGCTCTTGCAAATACCCAATTACCATTAATAATAACTGATTTTTGAACTTTATGTTTAATTGCATAATACAAAACATTGTTTGAAGTTGGTGGTAACAAAGGATCCCCAGAATAAGGTGTAGCCACTAGAAAGGGATTAACTAATTCAGAGTTAACTATTTCACCTCCATTTTCTTTAAAATGTACTAATTTATATGGGTTTAACATATTTCTTAATGTGTTACCACCTTCAATCATACCATATCCTGTTTCAGAATCAAAACCAACTGTATCATATTGAGTTGCACTATAAAAATATTTTAAATCTTTAGCACTCACTTCAATCAAACCTTCTACATCTTCAGGTGCAAGCCAAACCAATTGTTCATTTTGAGTATTATCCCAAAAATTATTTAATCCTGTATAAAATTTAGATAAAATCAAAGCACCAATTCCTGCTACTTGAGGTTGAGCAGCACTTGTTTGAGAAAAATATCCAGTATAATATCCAGAATTTTGTGAGGGATCAGTAAGTGTATTGTTACGAATTAAATTACCATTAGAAATATTATCACCATGTGCCATAATATCTAATCCATATCCAAAATTTGAATATCCTTTAAATCTTGAAGGTATCCATCTATTTTCTTGTGATTGACCCCCAAATTCCTTATATATGCCATAAGCCCCACAATTAACAATTTTGTTATACTCGAAATCAGCAGGAAAATGTGTTTTAAACTCGCCATCATCACCTTTGGAACAATAAATCCCGACATTTAGTCTGTGAGCATAATCAATTGCTCTTCGTTCTGTTTCGCTCGGTACCATATTATAAGTACTATTGCTTATTAAATGTACTCCATAACCTTGATTTCCAGAAGTATTTGCAGATGCATATATAAAAGCTTCAGCCATGTTTCCTCCCAAAGCATACATACTGACACCTTCATTTGGGTTCCAACCACCTGCAATCCCAGCGGCGTCTATTTCGTTATTTGTCATAGCACCAATTATTCCAGCAACTTTAGTCCCGTGTGTACCTCCATTAAACGGTGGTCTTCTCCCACCGAAATTGTCAAAATATGCTCCATTTATAAACCGGTATTGTGGCCCCATTGCACCTCCAAAATCTCTATGCGTATATAGAATGTCCGAATCAAAAACTCCAACCTTGATTTCTCTCTTCCCGTGCTCAATATCCCAAGCTTCAACAATATTTTCACCAATTAAAGTATTATCAAAATTTGTTTGTAAAGGAGGATTATTCGTATAACTATAGTCATTAGGTGTTGAATCAAAATAATTATTGAATTCAAATTCAGCATATTCAATCAATGTTCCGCCATACATTAAATTCAAATATTCAACCGCTATAATAATATTTGTTGAATCAATTGCAATATGGAAACAGTTCCAAAATTCGGGGGTCTTTATTTCTTTACCTCCTCTTGTATAAGAAATGGTGTCTAAGCAAGGACTAAAAGTTGTATATTGACACATTTGAGTTGCTCCTAATTGTAATAGTGCTGAAATTAAATTACTATCATTAATAATATAATTATTTATTGGAAAGCAACCTGTGCCTGAGGATGTAAATTGAGGTTTTGAATTACCATTTTGTTTAATATTATTATTATAATTAAACCAGTAGTTACAAATATAATCTTTATTAATTGTATTTTTATTGAACCAGATAGTAATTACATGTTTATTATACAAAGTATCATTTGGTGGCCAACTCATTGTTGGCATTGAAACACCATTAACATCTCTCATTTGATATTGGCTATATGTTTGAACAAAACATAATGTCATAATTATAAGAAATAAATTAAACTTTTTCATATTTTTCTCCTTTGATATTAATTATTTTTATTAAAAATTCAACTACTCTTCGTATATCTATAGATTTGAGAAAAGTAAGCATATAATTATTGAAGAAAATCTGATAAATTTAATTCAATAACTTAAATTTTGGCTGACAATCATAATAATTTGTCCTTACATTAATTCTTAAATAACTTCACAAAAATACCACTAATTTTGTATTTTGTATTTTGTATAAAATTAACAAAATTTTTCATACAAGTACTACATTTCAAAGCTACAACTTTTTTAAATAACCACCAAATATTTTTAAAATAATTTTTAATTGCATATCTCGTTAATAATTATATATAATCAGATAGTATATAAAATGAGAGCATATTCAGCAGTAATAGAAAGATGTAAAGAAACAAATTCAATTGTTGCATAAAATGCCTAAATATCCAGTATTAAAAGCAAATTTATTATAAACATAAGATAAGAATAGCTCATTCAGGGATGAATGAGCTACCATTTGATAAATATATTTTAATCCAATTTTTTTAAATAATATGATTTAATTCAAAAAACCTTCATAATTTTGTATGTATTTAAAATGCTTTTTTAATTGGAGAAAAAAATGAAGCAAACAATTGTTCAAAAAATATTAGCTAAAGCTTGCGATAAAGACTTTGTTGCAGTAGGTGACGTAGTGGAGCCAAGAGTTTCACTCGCTATGAGCCACGAAAATGCTGCTTTGGTTATTAATCAATTTTTAGAAATTTACAAAGAAACTAATTTAGAACCTAAGGTATGGGATCCATCAAGAATTGCAATTATTTTTGACCACCGCGTTCCTGCCGAAAGTTCAAAAACCGCTACTAATCAGAAAAAAACTCGTGGATTTGTTGCCCAACAAGGAATTACTAAATTTCACGATATTCGTGGTGACGAAATGGGTATTTGCCATCAAATTTTACCAGAAAATGGCTATGTTCGCCCTGGTTTTGTGGTTTGTGGTACAGATAGTCACACAACAAGTCACGGCGCTTTGGGTGCATTTGCTTTTGGAATAGGTGCTACTGAAATGGCATCTGCCTGGACGTTAGGAACAGCACTGAATGTGCAAGTTCCTCCAACAATTAAAGTAATTGTGAATGGTGAATTTAGCGACAATGTTTTACCAAAAGATTTAATTTTATATTTAATTGGCAAATTATCAGCAGAAGGTGCAAACTTCAAGGTAATTGAATTCCACGGAGAAGCAATTCGCAAAATGAGTACTTCCGGCAGATTAACTATTTGCAATATGTCGGTTGAAGCAGGCGCTACTTCTGGTATAGTTGTTCCTGACGAAGAAACAATTAATTATTTGAGAAATACTGCTGGTGTTACAGACGAAATCGAATTAGTTGTTCCTGACGAAGGTGCAGAATATGACCAAATCGTTGAAATAAACGCTTCAGAATTAGTTCCTCAGATTGCTTGCCCACATACAGTTGATAATGTGAAACCAATTGACCAGGTTGTTGGCACAAGAGTAGAACAAATCGTAATTGGTAGCTGCACAAACGGAAGATTAGACGACCTTCAGATTGCTGCCGATATTTTGAGAGGCAAAAAAGTATCTCATTCAACAAGAATGTTAGTTTTCCCTGCATCAGGTAGAATTTACCAGCAAGCAATCGAAAACGGAATAATTTCTGATTTGATGAAAGCTGGAGCAGTTGTCGTAAATCCAGGATGTGGTCCTTGCTTAGGAATTCACCAAGGAGCTTTAGGAGATGGCGAAACAGCACTCTCGACAACAAATAGAAATTTCAAAGGTAGAATGGGTAATCCTGTTTCAAACGTATATCTTTGTTCACCTGCAGTAGCAGCCGCAAGTGCTTTAACCGGAGTAATCACAGACCCAAGAAAAGGAGTAAATTAATATGGGAAAAGTAATATTTCAATTTGAAGATGATATTTCAACTGATATCATTTATCCAGGTAGATTTATGGCTACAGTTTTGCCAACAGAAACTCCACAATTCGCATTTGCTGACAATAAAGATTTGAATAAAATGCTTGTAAATAAAGAATTTTCAGAAAATGATATAATAATTGCCGGAAAAAACTTTGGTTGCGGTTCTTCTCGTGAGCAAGCAGTATCAACAATCAAAGGTCACGGAGTAACAATTATTGCTAGAAACTTTGCAAGAATTTTTATCCAAAATTCGGTTAATCTCGGTTTAAATACAATCACAGCACCTGATTACCAAGCAGAATTAGGCGATGAAATCGAAGTTTTAGCCGATAAAGTTATAAATAAAACATCAGGTAAGGAATATGCAGTAATACCTCACTCAGCGGCAAGACAACAAATTATCGATGCTGGTGGATTGATTGCATATACAAGAAAAATCTTGATTGACAAGAATAAATAAAGAGTTTCGCCCCACCCCAAACCCCTCCCCTTGAAGGGAGGGGCTTTAAGAAAATACTCCTTTTACCCCCTTTTTCAAAGGGGGCAAGGGGTTTCTCTTTTTCACGAGAATGTGACCACCCCGTCAAAACGTGCATGAATACACGTTTTGCCACCCCTCCTTATAAAAGGAGGGGAAGTAAAATAGTGGAATTATTATCTGTAGGGGCAGGTTCTAAACCTGCCTTTTTTTTATGATTATCCTAGGTATCGCAAGGAAATTACCACCTAATTCTTGATATATATTTTAATTTACTTATCTTTTAGCAAATCTCTGATTTCAGTTAATAATTTTTCTTCTGGTGTGACTACTGGTTCTATAGCCTGTTCCTCATTTTTCTTTCTTTGAATAGTATTCATTCCTTTTACAACAAAGAATAAAGTTGCAGCAATAATTATGAAATCAATAATTGTTTGTATTAATTTTCCATAGTTTAGAGTTACAGCAGGGATTTTATCAATTGCAGGTTTTAATATAATATTAAGTGTTGAGAAGTCAACACCTGATAATAATGTGCCAATAACTGGCATAAAAACGTCACCTACCATAGAAGAAACAATCTTACCAAATGCGGTACCAATTATAACACCGATTGCTAAATCGATTACATTGCCTTTCATGGCAAATTCTTTAAATTCTGAGAATATCTTCATTCTTCACCTATATTTGTTTTTAAATTTCATCATTATTTATAAATTCAAGGGCTTTTTCGATATTTGCACCTTGACGAACAATTTTAAATGCATCTGTTGTCATATCAATCACAGTTGATTCGCCCAAAAAATAATATTGGTCTGATTTTATTATTAAATCAACCTTATTGAAAAATGAATCTGCGAAATCATCATAATCGTCATAATCCACGTCATCATTTTTAGCACTGATAGAAATCAGTGGTGATTCTAAATATTGAAGCAATGTCTGACACAGATCATTTTCTGGTACTCTTATACCGGCAGTACTTCTTTTGTCATCTTGCGCAAATTTTGGCACATTTTTACTAGCTGGAAGAATAATAGTATATGGTCCAGGTATCAATCTTTTAAGTATTTTATATGCTTGATTCGAAACTTTAGCAAATTCCGAAATATTAGACAATGAACTGCATAAAAAAGTCAATTCTTTGTGTGGCTGCAAATTTCTAATCCTTCTGATCTTGTCGATTGCTTCTCTGTTTGAAAGTTCGCAACCAAGAGCGAATCCTGTATCTGTTGGATAAAGAATAACGCCACCACTTTTCAAAATTTCAGCAACTTTCTGAATTTTGCGCAATTCGGGTGTTTCCGAATGAATGTTCAAAACTAATGCCGATGCCATAATAATGCCTATAATAAATCTTTCATTTCAATATAATATCTTATACTAATATAGCTTAATTTTATTTTACTGATTTTTTCTTTTCTTAATAAAATACATATAAAGAGGTATTCCAACAGCTGTAAGCAATAATCCAAACAATGATTGAATTATTCTTGATTTTCCCATAACATAATTGTTTACATCATTATATAGAGTAAAAACAACGAATCCTGTAGCAAAAATCACGAAAATCCAAGGAACAACCGGATAGCCAATTACTTTATAAGGTCTATGTGCGTTTGGCATTTTCTTTCTTAAAACAAAAACTCCATAAGCACCCATTGCATAGAATATCCAGCTAACAAATATCAACATATCTGTCAAAATATCAAATGTACCACTTAAAACTAAAACAGAAGCCCATAAAGCCTGAACAATCAAAGCGTTTCCAGGAGTATTAAATGTTGGATGAACTTTGCCTAATGCTTCAAAAAACATATTTTCTCTTGCCATTGCATAATAAACTCTTGGGGTTACCATAATTGTATTATTTGCAGTTCCAAAAGTTGAAATCATAACTGAAGCCGCAATAAAAGCTCCACCGATGCTTCCAAATATAGCCAATGCTACGTCAGATGCAACTAATGTTGATTTTGCCATTATTTCAACAGGCATAACATAAAGATAAGCTAAATTAATTAAAACATATATAGTTATAACAATTAAAGTTCCAAAAATTAAAGCACGTGGAATAACTTTTTGAGGATTTTTCACTTCGCCTGCAATATATGTGATATTGTTCCATCCGTCATAAGCCCAAAAAGCACCAGAAAGCGCTCCAATAATTCCAGCGAATAATGAGACATTGCTCATATTTACAGGAGCATCTTTTACAAAGTTTGCAGCTTGACCAGGAAAGAAAATGAATGCTGCAAAAAATAAGAACATTATTGCAATTACTTTCATTGTAGTGAAAACATTTGTTACAATACCACCGAATTTTACTCCAAGATAATTTACAGTTGTCAGTACTGTAATAGTCATAATAGTAACCCATTTAACGCCAATATTTTCGATGGGGAATATGTTCCCAATAAATGGGATATGTAACATTATACTTTTTTCAATATCAGGAGCAAATCGAGGAAGCTTAACAAAAAATTCTGTATATTCAGCAAAAACATAAGTAATTGAGGCTATTGAACCTGCCTGAACCACCGAGAACATAGCCCAGCCATAAATAAATGCAGTTAGATTGCCATACATCTTCTGGAAAAATATATACTGCCCACCAGTCTCAGAAATCAATCCTGCAACCTCGGCGTTGGTTAATGCCCCAAAAAGAGTTATTATGCCGGCAACTATCCAGATAGTGATTAATAATTCAGGGGAACCAAGCAGTTGGCTCATTAAAGCTGGTTTTTTGAAAATACCTGATCCAATCACTCCACCCACTACAATTGCAATTGTAGTAAATAATCCAAGCTGAGGTATCAAATTCCTTGTTTTGCTGCTATTTTCACTCATTATTTATTATTCCAAAATATTGAAAATTATTTTTTTTCAAAATAAGGAAAAAAATTAAGAGAGTAGGTATAATATTTATAGATTATTAGATTTTTGTTGTCAGTTTTAGTTACAATGTTGGTAAAAGGGAAGAAGCGGAATTAAATGGAATTAAAACAAAAAAGCCGCGAATAAAACAAAGCGGCTTTTTAATCAAATCTATATAAGGCAAAATTATTTTCTTAATCCTAATGCTGCAATAATAGCACGATAGCGACTAATGTCAGTCATGATTAAATAGTCTAATAAAGCTCTTCTTTTAGCTACGAGTTTAATTAAACCTCTTCTGCCGTGATGGTCTTTTTTATGATGCTCAAAATGAGATGTTAAATCATTGATTCTTGCAGTTAAAATTGCAATTTGAGCTTCAGAAACACCTGTATTTGCAGCAGAACCGCCGTGCTTTACGATTAATTCCTGTTTAGTTTCTTTAGTTATCATTTTTAAATTACTCCAATTTTAAATTCAAAATCAATTAAGCTTGAGCTTGTTCATCTTCGCTGATGACCCAAACTTTGATGTTAGCAAATACTTCTGGGTGAAGCTTAACTTTAACATCGAAAACACCTAATGAGCGTATCGGCTCATCCATTATGATAGTTCTTCTATCAATATCAAAGCTCTTATTTGCTAACTCCTGTGCAACCATTTGCGGAGTAACAGAGCCATACAACTTACCTTCTTCGCCTACCTTCATTGGGATACTAACCTGTACTTCGTTAAGTTTACCGGCAAAAACTTCGGCTTCAGCTTTTTCTTTTGCTACCTTTTTGGCTAATCTTTTCTTTTCAACTTCGATAGCTTTCATAGCTCCGGGAGTTGCAAGATAAGCAAAGCTTCTCGGAATTAAAAAGTTACGAGCATAGCCATCTTTAACGGTAACTATATCACCAATGCGACCCAGATTATCTACATCTTGTCTTAAAATTACTTTCATTCTTTTTTTTCCTGATTAAATAAATTCTTATTAATTTCCTGATTTATCTTCAGTGTTTGCTTTGCCTTTGTCTTTGTTTTTATTATCGGCAAAATCCTGTGCTGTTGGATAGTTTGGCTTTCCTTCAGCTGCTCTTTTGAGTCTAAACTCTCTTAATACAGTAGGTAAAATAAGTGTTAAATTACGTAAAACTGTATCTTCCAATACTAGAAATCTTTCCAAAATTGGAATTGTGCTTGGATTAGCTTCATAGATCATATGAATATAGAATCCGTTAAACTTTTTGTTTATTGGATATGCTAATCTTCTTCTGCCCCATTTGTTGATTTCTTTTATTTCTGCGCCATGATTTTCAAGATAACTTGTTACCTTATTGATCATGTTTTCAACATCAGAATCTTCTAATGCTGCGTTTACGATAAATGTCGTTTCATAGGTACGACGCATACTAAAAACTCCCTAATTTAATATAATTATCCAAAATGGCTTCCAATCGAAAATATTGAAAGTCATAGAAATGCAAAATTACTACAATTTATTTTAATGGCAAAATTATTTTTATAAATTGTGTAAAAATATCTGAAATATAAGTGTTTAACGAATAAATTAATAAATAATTACATCTTCACAAACTTCTCAAATTTATCACCAATTTTAATGAAATATACCCCAACTGGAAGATTGGAAATATCTATCTTGATAATCCCCTCCTTGGCAAGGAGGGGTGGCAAACCTGAAAGGTTTGGCGGGGTGGTATTCTCCCCGAAGATATTGAAGATTTCAATTCCCTCTTGTAGGGGCACATTGCAATGTGCCCCTACGTTTATTTCAATATAATCACTTGCTGGATTAGGAGAAATACCAAAATTTGTATTAAGCTGCTCATTGACATTTGTTGGTAAATATGATCTAATAGTTCTACCGAAATTATCAATAATAACAGCATTTGTTCTATTGAATAATGCTACATGAAGACCAAAAGGACTAAATTTAAATGTCATCGGATCTTTATCTAATACCCAATTATAATTTTCAAATTTCCAATAAACATTGCCGTGTTGACCAACGGCTATAAGTGTTTTTTTATCAATGAAATCTAAGCTTTGTAGTCCAAATGGAACTTCAGGAATATCAAATAATGAAGTTTGCCAAGTATTTCCTCCATCAGTTGTATTCAAGACTTGACAACTTGTTCTATCATCATTTGATATTGATTTTCCACCAGTTATAAATCCATTTAAATTATCAACAAAATCAAAATCCTCTGGATAAGAAAGTCCTTTTATTGGTGTAAATGACCAAGTTTTGCCACGATCAAATGATTTCATAAATTTTACTATTGTGTCTGTATCTCTATCCTCTTTTATATTAATTGCTACTGCATAAATTGTATTTGAATCAATTAAGCAAGCTTTTGATATATAATACTTATATTCTCCAGGAATGATTGTTTGGTATGTCTCAAAACCATCATTACTATAATACAAATAATAAGCCTTTGTCATTATTCCATATTTAGAATTTAGCATTTTTACATGATTTATTTTTTTACTATTATAATTAGTTGAATGTAAAATTATACTTTCTTTCCAATTTTTACCAGCATCGGTTGTTTTAATATAAGTATTACTATTGCAAGTAAAAATAATAAAATCTTTAGTTGGATATGAGATATCGTAAGCGGGAAGAATTCTGCCACCTAATCTAGGATCTAATGTATCTACATATATATCTTCCCAAGTATTGCCAGCATCAATTGTTCGCTTAACAATTCTTCCAGCTCCATATGTTGTAAATATTATAACTCCATTAATTGAATCACACTTATCAATTGCTGAACCACTCATATATTCTGAAACTGGGAACTTTTCTTCCCATTTTAGAGTTTGTGGGAATATTTCTTCAGATATAATAATAATAAATATCAAACAAAT
>CAIWET010000232.1 GCA_903911805.1 uncultured Ignavibacteria bacterium
AAAAGAAGAGATTTTATAAAATATAGTGGAATCGGAATTGGAGCATTTATGGCATCTCAATTAATCCCTTTAAATTTATTATCAAATAATAGTACAACTAATAAAGATTTTAATTGGTTATTTGGATTTACAAAAGAAGAATTAAATCAAGTATTGAGTATTGCTTTGTCTAAAGGTGGAAGTTACGCTGATTTATATTTTGAATATAGAAAATCAAACTCTGTAACAATGAGTGAAGATATTATTAAAAATTCAACAGAGAGTATCTCATTAGGTGTAGGTATTAGAGTTTTAAGTGGCTCTCAAACTGGTTTTTCTTATACAAATGACCTTTCATTCGAAAAGGTGAAAGAAACAGCTCTAACCGCCGCCGCTATTGCAAATTCTGTTTCAAAAGTTAATACTGTAAATTTAAATAATGTGGCTCTTAAAAACAATTTTTATAATGTTCAGGATCCAATATCTAATTTAGAATTAACCGAAAAAATTAAATTAATTAAATCAGCTTATGATGCTGCAAAAACTTATGATTCAAAAATTATTAAAGTGAGTTCTTCTATATCAGATGAATTGCAATATATTACGATAGTTACAAGCGAAGGATTAATTTCACACGATTATAGACCTCAGGTTAGACTTATGGTTTCAGCTACAGCTGAAGACAGCGTTACAAAAGTTAAAAATACTGGAGTTGGCAATGATGGTGGAAGAGTTGGCTTAGA
Source organism: uncultured Ignavibacteria bacterium (assembly GCA_903911805.1). Classification (GTDB taxonomy): domain Bacteria; phylum Bacteroidota; class Ignavibacteria; order Kapaibacteriales; family UBA2268; genus CAIWET01. Next base: position 723 of record CAIWET010000232.1, read on the forward strand.
TTATTATATTAAAAATTCTACTCCTGAAAGTATTGGAAAAAAAGCTGCTCAAGAAGCTTTGATTCTTATTACTGCAAAGAATGCTCCTCCTGGTGAATTACCAATTGTATTAAGCAAACATCAATCAGGTGTTATGATACACGAGGCAGTAGGACATCCTTTAGAAGCGGACGGAATTTGGAAAAAGACTTCAATTATGCACGATAAATTAGGTCAAATGGTTGCAAATCCAATAGTTACTATTTACGATGATGCAACTATTCCAAATTATAGAGGCAGTTTAAATGTTGATGATGAAGGTATTGAAACTCAGAATGTTATGTTAATAGAAAAAGGTAAATTAGTTGGATTTTTGAATGATAAGCTTTCATCCAATGTAATGAATACACATCCAAATGGCCACGGCAGAAGAGAATCTTATGAATTTGCCCCAATTCCAAGAATGAACAATACTATTCTTGAAAAAGGAAGTCACGATCCTGAAGAAATTATTAAATCAGTTGAAAAAGGATTTTATGCTCAAACATATCAGGGTGGAATGGTGGATAGTACAGGTAAATTTACTTTCTCAGTTAATCTTGGTTATATGATTGAAAATGGAAAATTAACTTATCCTTTGAAAAATGCAACGCTAATTGGAAGAAACATCGAAATATTAAATAATGTAGATATGATTGCAAATGATACAGGATTTTTCTTGGGGACTTGCGGTAAAGATGGACAATCTGTTCCAGTAACTTGTGGAACACCTACTTTAAGAATTAAAAAAATGACAGTTGGAGGAGTATCATAATGGCAAATAAAGATTTAATAAATTTAACTGAAGAAATGGTAGCATTTGCTCAAAAAAATGGCGCAAGTGAAACACAATTAACAATATCAGAAACAAAAGAGTTTTCAGTAGAAGTAAGAGAAGGTAATATTGAAAAATTATCCGAAGCTGGTATCAAATCAATGTCAATCAAAGTTATTGTTGATAAAAAATCAGCTACTGCTTCATCAACCGATTTGAAGAAAGAAACAATTCAAGAATTAATTAAAAATGCAATCAAAAGAGCAAAAATTTCATCGATTGATGAATTTGCAGGAATTCCACCTCTTCAAAAATTCAAAATTGATGACTTGGGGATTAACAATCTTGATATTGTAAATTTAAAACCAGAAGATAAAATTGCATTTGCTAAAAATTTAGAAAAATTAGGATTAGCTGATAAAAGAATTCTGAAATCAGGTGGTTCTGGATTTTCTACAAATATCGGTACAAGATATTTAGCCAACTCAAATGGTTTTTCGGGTTCTTATGATATGACTTCCTGCTCTGCTGGAGTTAGCTTACAAGGTGGTGACAATGAGAAAATGATTGAAGATGGCTGGTGGGAAAATTCTGTTAGTTTTATAGATATGCCGAGAGCTGAATTAATTGCTTCAAAAGCAATAGAAAGAGTTACTTCATTAATTGGTGGCAAGAAAATCAAATCAGAGAATCTTCCAGTAATATTTGAGTCAAATATCGCTTCTTCAATCTTAGGATTTTTAGCTGGTTGCCTAAATGGTAGCTCAATTTATATGAAATCTTCATTCCTTGCAGGAAAATTAGGTGAAATGATTGCTCCTGATTTTGTAAATATAGTTGATAATGGAAGAATTCCTAGAGCTATTGGTTCAAGACCATTTGATTCTGAGGGAAATCCTACACAAATTACTAATTTAATCGAAAAAGGTAAATTGAATAGCTATATATTAGATCATTATTCTGGAAAGAAATTAGGATTAACCTCAACAGGAAATGCTGGTGGTGCTCACAATTTATATCTTTCACCTGGCAAATATTCATTAGATGAAATGATAGCCTCAATTGAAAAAGGTATTTTAATTACAAAAACAATAGGGCAGGGGACAGTTCCAACAACAGGCGATATTTCTAAAGGTGCTTATGGAATAATGATTGAAAAAGGTAAATTAACTTTCCCAGTAGATGAAATTACTTTTTCTGGAAATTTAGGAGAAATATTAAAGAATATTGAGATGATTGGCAATGATTTGAAGTTCAGAGGTTCAGTAAATTCACCATCAATCAAAATAAAGAATATAACTATTGGTGGTGAATAAACAATATATTATGTATAACTCTTTATTTATTAAAGAGATATACTTGTTCTTAAATGCGCAAAGAAACGTCTAAGACACGTATTGAATATATGTAAAAAGATATAAGTGCCTTAATTTACATTGATTTGCATATATTTTAATATATGTAATTGAATTAGAATAATTTATTTTTGTTCAGCTCATTACATATTTATACTCTTAATAAAGTAAAACTCACTACTAAAGTGAGTTTTTTCTTTTGTTGAGTAAAATACTCAGTTGCTGAATTTTAAAGCTTAAAATTGAAATTTCAATGTTTAGGATTAAAGTGTCAATTTTGACACCAGCCATTTAACAATATTTTCATAATTTGATACATTCTAATTTGTGTTTCAACAATAAAAGCCAAATAAGACATTTTTTCATATTCAAATTCAGTAACATCTAATTTTGCCTGCACCTCATCCTTACCTTTTTCGCCCTCTGGCTCTAATCCCGTTGGGTCTTTGAAAGAAATTGGGTTGTTGTTGGCATAAGAATAGGGAGACATTTCTGGGAATTTATCCATAAGTGGATCAAGACTAAGAAAACGCCCCATAGTGCAGTCGTATTGCTGCGGCTGCACAAAGATTGGGGTTGAATGGGTTAGTTTAATCATAAATAATTAATCTTCTCCTAATGGAAACAATGCAACACCTTCATAATAAATAATACCTTCATTATTTTCATAAAATAAAAAGAATAAATCATATACATTATTGCAATAATTAATATAAATCCTTTTACATCGATCATTTTCAAAAGGGTAGTAAACTGAAGATTTATTATAAGAATAAACAGTTCTTGTATTTTTACTTAATTCAATATATCTATAAATTGTTTGAATATGAAATTTTAATCCTATTGTATCTAAATTTTTAAGATACTTCAAATTATAATTTGTGTTTTTCAATAATTCTTCATATTGATTTGGATTTTCCATTACTTTTTTTACAAATATTTCCTCATTTGTAAGGCAAGATGTCAAAAGAAAGCAAATAATAAGTAATTCTATTGTTTTAATTAATGATTTCATAATTTCTCCTTATTTAAATCTTTGCTTTGGTAAATAAATATCTTGGTAATAATTAGAATTCCAAGGGCTCCAAGGACGTGGGTCAGGAAATCCATACATTACTCTTGCAGGTTGATTAAATAGTATTCCAGTTTGATTTTCAGCATAAACTGCAAAACTCTCTTTGATCCATGAAGATGTTCCATTATAATCAGATATTGATCTTGCCCCAGTACAATCCACAGTAGGAAAAGAGAGGATTTTTAATTAATTTCGTATATAATTATTTATAAAAAGGGCAAAAACAATGGAAAAACAGAAAAAAAGAGTCTTTGACAAAGATTTCAAAA
>CAIWET010000233.1 GCA_903911805.1 uncultured Ignavibacteria bacterium
ATTAATAACAGCATGTTGCAAATAGCTAATTATTCTATTTTAATAATTTAATTGTTTTAAAATTGCTATCCTCGAAATATGTGACTATATACAATCCATTTTCTAATTGGTTTGATAATGATTTTAATGAATAAATATCACTTGGTGTTGCAATTAAATCTCCAAAATAATTATAAATCTTTATCTTAGATATATTATTAATGTCAGTTTCTGGATTATCGTTTATTCCAGAAATTTCTGCAAACTCGTGGGCACCCATATCTGCATTATTGGAATTAACTCTATCTTTATAAGATCTTGGGTGAACATATTCTTCAGTTGGAATTAAAGATTTTCCATCAATTTTGGAAATCATAACCGATTTATTTATAAATGGCGAGTCTTTTGTTGGAGTATAATCATAGTTGTCTATATTGACTAATTTTGTTGCATTTAAATCAGCGGTATTGTAATTGTCGGCAGAATTATCTGAAATACCATCAAAAATACTACCTGCTCCAGCAAATACATTATTTACAACATAGTAATTTAATGAGTCGTATTTCCCTTTGATAAAGCTACAAACGCTTCTTTTGCTGATTATTGTATTGTTGATTACGCACAAAAATGATACTGCGTGCAAATCATTTTCCATACCGTAAGCAATTATGTTTCTGTTTTCCGAGAGAGGTCCTTCCATCATCTCATTGCCAATAATAAATGATTTTCCACCATTTGGTAAATCAATTAGCATAGATGAAGTGCCGTCAGGCAAATCCATAATACGATTGTACATTATGTAATTTTCTGATGCTCTCGATTTAACGCAATGGCCAATTTTTGCCTGATGAGAATAGCAATATTTCATCTCAAATAATTTACATCTTCCAATATATATATTATGAGAATATCCGTCACCATATCCATTTTCATAAAATTCGCAACTCTCGAAGTAAATTTCTGTTTCAGGATCATTGATAGTTAAAATTCCCATTTCATTGTGGTGAAAAGAGCAATTTTTTGCAAAAAATTTCTTTCCTTCGTATCTGATACCCGCGCCATTTTTATCATCAACTTTGCATCCACTAAAATCGACATTTTCTACTCTTACATTTGTTCCTTGAATAACCCAAATAGCTTTGCCTCCGGCATTGCTTGTTCCAGCTTTCAAGATTGCCATACCATTAACTCCACGAATCAATAGATTACTTTTTGACCAAGTGGCAACGTCGTCAGTCCAGGTTTCTGGCTGAATATTTACAGTATCTCCATCTTTAACAAGATTCGCAACTTGGCTTGGTTTTTTATAAGTTTGGTTTGAGCCAACCAAATATATTGTTGAATAAGAATTTTTGGTGGTGTATGTAAAATAAATTTCGAATCAAGATAAACAGCATATTTCACATTTTCAGCAAAGAATGAACTCGGTGATAATTTTGGGATTTTCCCAGCTCTTCGATAAGAAGTATATCCAATGGAATGACCAACATAAATAATCGTCCAATTATTATATTTTCCGAGATTTGGTAAAT
>CAIWET010000234.1 GCA_903911805.1 uncultured Ignavibacteria bacterium
AATAATTTTTGAAATTTTTTAGAAAAGTTTGAAATGCTGATGAAAAAACATTTTGAATATACAAGAAGAGCGATTAAAAAAGCCCAGAATGAATTTGATCATTATCAAAAAGCTTATTATAAAGCAAGAAGTTCCGAGTTTTTTTGCCTTGAATTATGTGGTGAAGCTGGTGAATTAGCAAATATAGAAAAAAAAGTTTGGAAAGGCAAAGATATACCTTTCGAAAAATTTGAAGATGAAGCTGCTGATGTACTAATTGCATTGATGAATTATTGCAACGCCAAAAATATAGATTTATCTAAAAGTTTAATGAATAAACTTGTTAAAATAGAAAAAAGACGTAAACTTTTAAAAACACAGAAATAATATGAAATCAGATAATTATACTTTTATAGATTTATTGCTAATAACAGTTTCTTTTGGAGTTAGCGCTCTAGGATTATTAGTTTTAGCAGGTGCAACTTTATCAATTGCCGAAGGAAAAGAATCAAATATTCTTGTTAGTTTAATGTTGATGGCAATATTTGGTATTGGTCCTATTGTTGGCGGCTATTTTATGTATAAAAACTTCAAATTAAGGAAAAAGTTCACTCATAACTCAGCAATTGAATCTAAAATTTTGCAATTAGCTAAATCAAATAATGGTATTATTTTCCCAACAGAATTAGCTTTAAGCACTGGTTTAACATTAGAAGAATCAAAAGAAGAACTTGATAGAATGCAAATTAATGGATATTCAACAATCGAAGTTACAGAAGAAGGCAAGATATATTATAAAATAGACCTTAAATAAACAATATTCTAACATTCTAACCGTTCAAATTTAATTACTTTTTAATTAATTTTTAGGTGGGTAATGTTAAGAGTTTTATTGTTTCTATTTGTTACACTTTCAGTATTTTCTAAAGACATTTCCGGTTATAAGAAATCAATTCTCAACGAACGAGAAGTATATAAAAAAAACAAGATTAAATCAGCTCATATTTTCTTGAGTGATAGTGTTTTAAATCCAAAAAACAAACAACTTTTTGAAGCAATCTTTTACGATAAAGAAGGCAAAACTACTATTGATTCAATATATCAAATGGCTGAAGACCCACAGAGTATTCCATATTATAAATACAGTTATGATTCAAATGGGGATGTTGAAAGATACGATATGATGAACTTTGATATTGAAGTTTTATATCACGAATATGTAATCGACGAAGATGGGAAGCCATCAGGAAGCTCATTTAGAAGTGCTGACCCTAAAAGATATGATTACAAATATAATGAAAAGGGATATTTAACCCAATTGGATTCATACAGTTATTATTTCTCCGCCGATGATTCTGTTCAAAACACACCTTGGGTTAATAATCAAAAGGAGGTTTATACATATGACAAACAGAATAATCAAATATCTATAGAATATCAAAAACTTGATTTTTCAGCTGAGTCCGAAAAATGGATTACTGATTATAAAGTAAATAAAACTTATAATAAAAAAAATATTTTGCAAAAAGAAGAATATATAAATAATGAAAATGTAGTTTATTTAACAAAAGTATATAATTATTCTAAAAATAATTTGATAAAATCCATTTATCTGCTTTCAAAATTCGACCAAAGCAAGTATTTGCATTATTCTTATGAATACTATGCTAAATAGAAGATTTTTCAACAAATTAGCAGGATTATCAATGATTGGTATATCAAGTATTGGAGCTGTCAGCAACCTATTTACAAGTGAAAAATCTGGGATTAAAATGCCAGTAATTTTTGCTGGACACGGCAGTCCTATGAATGCTGTTGAAGACAATGAGTTTACAAAAAAATGGTTCGAAATTGGCAATTCTATACCAAAACCAAAAGCTATTTTGTCAGTTTCAGCTCACTGGTTAACCAACGGGACCTATGCTACATTCGCAGAAAAGCCAAAGACTATTTACGATTTCTATGGTTTTCCAGAAATATTATTTCAGCAGAAGTATGATGCCCCTGGCTCAATCGAATTGGCTACTTCACTCCAAAATCAGATAACATCTCCTAAAATTTTAAAAGATTTAGATTGGGGTTTAGATCATGGCACTTGGTCAGTTTTAATTAAAATGTTTCCACAAGCCGATATTCCAGTAGTTCAATTAAGTATATCAGGTAAAGAAAGCGAGCAATTTCATTTTGATCTGGGCAAAAAACTTCAATTTTTAAGAGAACGTGGAGTATTGATTTTTTGCTCTGGGAATATCGTACACAATCTCAGACGCATTAAATGGGAAGGTGGAACTTACGATTGGGCTGTTGAATTTGATGAAAAAGTAAAATCTTTGATTGATAAAAGAGATTTCAATTCATTAATCAACTGGCAATCTCTTGGCTCATCAACAGAATTAAGTATCCCAACAAATGACCATTATCTGCCATTAATGTATGCATTAGGAGCATCCGATAAGGACTCAAAAATCGACTATTTCGCAGAAAAAGTAATAATGGGTTCTCTCTCAATGCGAGGATTAGTGATCAATTAAGGTAATAAATCAACCACCCCTCCTTTTTTAAGGAGGGGTGGCAAAACGATTGAAATGAGTTTTGACGGGGTGGTTATTATAAATGAAAATGCAAGATTTTTAAAAACAGGGAAATAATGAAAGAATTAAGAAATTTATTACCATATATACTAAAATATAAATCTAGATTAATCTGGGGTTTATTATTTGTAACAATTTCTAATATTTGCTCAACTAATGC
>CAIWET010000235.1 GCA_903911805.1 uncultured Ignavibacteria bacterium
ATTATTATTGATAATATTCGATTTATAAATACTTTCACCTAAATAGTTGAAAATTTCAATATCCTGAATAATTGATTCTGAATTAATGGAAATATTATCTTGATTTGTTGTGATTTTTAAACTTGAGCTGTTAGGTTCTTCTGGTGCACTCAAAAGTGAAGAGAAAAATGCAACAGTACTATCAATTTGGTAAGAATCTTTTTTAAAAGGTCCAGCAGCAACAATATAATCACTATTTATAAAATCTAAGCCTTCTAATTTATTATTTGCTTCAAAAATTGACTCTAATTCCATTTTGCTTTTATTGACCTTTCGGATATCGCCAGCGTAGGTAGTAACATATATATAATCATCATTAACGAATAACTCTCTTGGACCATCATAAAAATTTGTCCCAATATGAACAGAGGTAAGAATTTCCATTGATGAAATATCAATCACTTTGATTTCGTGAGATGCATTCATAGCAATATAAATATTTGCAGAATCTTTAACAAAATGGTTAGCAGATGCTCCAAGTACTAATGTTTTAACTGAATCCCATTTTTCATTGTTTTTTGCGAAAAATTCTATCTTTGAATCTGACTGTCCAAAACTACCCTCATTCAATACTGCAAGATAATCTTTTTCATCTTTTTTGAATTTTAAAATGCCATTAGGTTTAAATGATAGTTTTATGGTATCTACTAAATTGAAATTTAAAGTATTAACTATTTGAACTTCATTATTCGCAGTTGCTGCATAAATTATATTATCATCAATAAAAAAGTCAACAGCTTTATAAATACCACAATTTTCATAAACTGGAATTCCATTTTTTAAAGAAAAGGATTTCAAAGTATCTGCAACATTAAGCATTATAAACCCCTCATCTTGAATCATACCAAATTTAAAATAAGCTCTCAATGGGAAAGAAAGAGAATTCATTTCAAAATCCATTACCTTTCTTAAGGAATCGGGTTCTTCGGTATCTGGAACTTTAACCCCAGGTTTGAGCATAACCCACCAACTAGGTTTTTCATCACCTTCGTCAAATTTGCCATTATAATTATTATCAATTCCCATACAAATGATATGAACCAATCCGTGTGTTGGATCGTATTTGACAATTAATGGTTGAGCTGCAATTTTTTGATCAAAAATATGAGTGTATCCTTTGGAAAGGCATAAATTGCTTATCACCAGGAATATAAAAATCTTGAGAAATGTCTTCATAAAATAATCTCCTAAAAAAAATTGAATATGAGGAGATTTATAAATTAAATAAAATCACCCCATTCACTTGTTTACGCAAGTGCTGGCAAAATACCATAATGAGAATTTTAGGCAGGTCTTCTGACTTCGGGGATAACATTGATTTTCGCCTTCCCAAATGAAATTTAGTGGCTGGTAAATTAATTACCTTGAAAAACAACTACCCGTTACAGCGGCGTAACCGTTCCTGATTTAAACAGGATTCCCTATTATCAATATCAAAAAAATGATATTGCACCTAAAACAACATTCAAAATTAAGGAAAAATTTTATATTAAAGGCAATTTATTTTGAATTAAATAAAGCATCTATATCGTCAGCGGAAACTTCATCCGAAGCTGAACCCCCACCGAATAAAGCATCTATATCATCAGCGGAAACTTCATCCGAAGCTGAACCCCCACCGAATAAAGCATCTATATCATCAGCGGAAACTTCATCCGAAGC
>CAIWET010000236.1 GCA_903911805.1 uncultured Ignavibacteria bacterium
ATAACCCTAATTTATAATAATCTAAGAAAAAGATTATTCTGATTCCATTGTTGCTTTATGCTGACGACGAGCAGCTTTCAATCTCGAAAGTCTTTTAGTAACTGATGGCTTCATAAAAGCGGTGCGTTTCTTATATTCTCTCAAAATTCCGCTACGTTCGTATTTTTTCTTAAACCTTCTTAATGCTCTGTCTATATTTTCGTTGTTCTGTATTGTAACGCCTATCACCTGAATCACCACCTTTCTTGTTTGCTTAAAAGCTATTTTATTTTATAATTAAATTTTCGATCAATCGCTTTTCATTGTTCTTTTCGAAGTGAACAATAATTGCCTTGCCTCCATTGGAAGTTACTTCCTTAGAGCGAACTATTCCTACGTCATCCCACACTGCGTGGAATATAACGTCGCCGATTGAATATTCTTCCTTTGGCGAATATCTCCTGGCATCTTCTCTTGATATATGGACTACGGCCTTTGATTTATCTGCTTCGGCTTCGATAGCATCTAAATTAATTAATTGAGAATGGCGGCTACGAGTGCATCTTGCCCATTGGTGTCTTCCTCTTTCGGTTTCAATTGGCTCGCCAATCAACTCGTGCTTAGTTTCTTTCATTAAGAAAGGGGAGTATAGAGTAATGTATTTTGCTCTACGTGTTCTTTTTTTAACAGCCATTTTCTCTTTCTTTAAGAGTTTACAAATAATTCAACTTACAAAATTAAGAAAAATATTTTGTTTAAACAAAAAATTTGTTTAAATTGTGGATTCCCATTAATTGCATTTTCCAAATTTTATATTTTTTTGTGATTTGATAAGCCCTAAATTATACAAGCAAAAACTATGCACAAGTTTTATACAATAGATTAACTATGCGCTTTTTTTGATAATAATTTAATGACTTTCTTTATAAAGTTAGCTTCTACACTACTCATATCAAGATTCAGCTATGAAAATATTTTTTCAGATTTTCCTATTTTTTTAAAAAATGCAAAGCCATCGACTAAGTTTTTTCTATAAAATATCTAATATTTTGATTGTATTTAACTTTATAATTGAAATTAATAAAAAAAGGCAGGTTTTATGCGAGCCTGCCTTTTTTCATATTTTATTTCTAATTTATTTGATTGTTTTAAATAAATCAACTAAATCTAATTGTTCCCAAGGGAAATCTGGTCTGCCAAAATGCCCAAAAGCTGCAGTTGCTTTGTAAATTGGTCTGCGCAATTGGAATCTTTCGATTATTCCTTTTGGAGTTAAATCTACATTAGCTAAAATAAATTCTTCAATTTTGGATGCAGCTACTTCAGATGAGTTGTGAGTATCCACGTGAATATTTATTGGCTGAGCAACTCCGATTGCATAAGAAACCTGAATTGTACATTCTTTTGCTAAACCTGAAGCAACTATATTTTTTGCTAAATGACGTGCAGCATAAGCTCCTGAGCGGTCAACTTTCGTAGGATCTTTTCCTGAGAATGCTCCACCACCGTGTGGTGCTCTTCCACCGTATGTATCTACAATGATTTTTCTGCCAGTTAAGCCAGTATCACCGTGAGGACCACCAATTACGAAGTTACCTGTTGGGTTCACATAATAAATTGTTTTTTCATCAAGATATTTTGCAGGGATAACTTCATTTATAACATTTTTAATTACGTCAGCTCTGATTTGTTCTTGAGTTACGTCTGGATCATGTTGAGTAGAAACAACAACTGTATGCACTCTTAAGATTTCACCTGATTCTGTGTATTCAATAGTTACCTGAGATTTAGAATCTGGTCTTAAATAAGGCATTAAATCATTATTATGATTTCTGATGTCAGATAATTTTTTTACTAATTTATGGCTATACATCAATGTAGCAGGCATATACTCTTCAGTTTCGCTACAAGCATAACCAAACATCATTCCTTGATCGCCAGCTCCACCTTTATCAACACCTATAGCGATATCAACTGATTGGTGGTTGATTGCATTTAAAACGCTGCAAGAATCAGCATCAAATCTATAACCAGGTTTGGTATAACCGATTTCTCTGATTACGTTTCTAACTAAAGTTTGTAAATCAACATAAGAATTAGTTGTGATTTCTCCACCAATTACGATAAGTCCAGTAGTTGCAAAACATTCGCAAGCTACTCTGCTGAATGGATCTTGTGCAAGCATTGCGTCAAGTACAGCGTCTGATACTTGATCGCAAATCTTATCTGGATGTCCTTCTGAAACTGATTCAGAAGTAAAAAGATATGTATTGCTCATTATTATACCTTAATGATTTATTTTTTAAAAATTAATAATCTATTTCACTTGAATTACCAACGTTGAGCTTATCAAAATGACCTCTTACAATTGCCTCGTTTCCAATTATGGAATCTTCGAGCAATGAAGAAGTAACTGTAGCATCATCACTGATAATTGAATTTCTAATTACACTGTCTTGCACAACCACACCATCGGCAACAGTTGCGTATGGACCAATAACTGAGCTTTTGATTACAGCTGTTGGAGCAATATAAACTGGTGGGATTATTACAGCGTTTTCGTCTGAATGAACTAATGGAAAACTATCCAAAAGATATCTGTTTGTGGCTAGCAATGTTTCGGGCTTACCGCAATCATACCATCCTTCAACAGGGAAAGTAGTAAATTTTTCGCCTTTTTTTAACATTAACTGCAAAGCATCAGTCAATTGATATTCGTCTCTTGTTCTAATATTATTATCTATTAATTCGGTGAGACATTCTTTTAATAAATGTGGGTTATTAATAAAATAAAGCCCAACGATTGCAAGATCTGAAATGAATTGTTCTGGCTTTTCAATTAATTCCTTAATTGTGCCATCTTCATTTTTAATGACAACGCCAAAACGTCTTGGGTCTTCAACTTGCTTAACGCCAATAGTTGAACTATTAGATTCGGTCATCAATTTTAAATTAACATCAAAAATTGTATCACCAAGAATTATCAAAAGTGGTTCGTCACCAAAAGTTTCTTTAGCAACCCAAATTGCGTGACCCAAACCTAAAGAAGATTTTTGAGGAACAAAATCAACTTCAATATCATATCTAGTTTTTACGTAATCTTCAACTAATTTACCCATATAACCGGTTACAATAGTCGCTTTATGGATTCCTTGCGCAATAATAGCATCGAGGATATGCCCCAAAATCGGCTTTCCTGCTACATTTAGAAGAACTTTCGGCAGCGCATAAGTATGCGGTCTCAATCTTGTACCAACCCCTGCAACAGGGATAATTGCTCTCATTTAACGTTAAAATTAGTAAAACAACACTTTTTTAATCATACAAAATTACTATTTTTTTTTGAAATATTACATAATATCTTTTTAATTATTGTATAATTGGTTAATATTAATTATTTTTGTAGTTTTGATTAATTTAAAA